>CAISTG010000029.1 GCA_903888345.1 Candidatus Buchananbacteria bacterium
GAATCTTGTGTGTAGACATAAAAAAACCCTCATTTCTCTTATTTTAGCCAAATAGCGGCTTATGAATGTTAGAAATGAGTTCTATATTATTAATTAATATTGAATTGTGTTTGAATAATTGGACACTAATTTAAGGCTTATTAGTGTAACATGCTGATATTGGCTCTATTTTACAATAGCTCCAGCAAGAGCAAGGTCTTAGACGACAAAAAATCTGTTACTATTATATTAACAGAAACGTTTAACAAAGTCAATAGATTTTTGACCTCTCTGGTGATATTTTTAATTTTGTCAAATAATTTTCATTTTTATCTAAAATTAGACAAAAACTAAACATTAAGATTTTTTTTCGCTAACTCAAGCAAAGTGCAGATTGAAGTTATCCACAGATAACTTTTATAGCCAGTCAAGAGGTCAGAAATCTTTCCCCAATAACCACTATAATCTTGCCTATATTTTATCAAAAATAGCACTAACTGACAACTGAACTGTCAAGAGATTCAAATTATACTGAAATTAATTATTACTTCGCACCTCCTTTTTGTCATTCCGAACTTAATCCGGCATCCACCCCTACAATATTCACCTAGATTTCGAGTCAAGCCTGCCTACCGGGCAGGCCCAGAATAATGTGGGGGGGCTATTATCTGCCTTTCTTTTGCCAAAACTCTTCGATTTGTTCTTTAATTATCGCTGGTTCCGGCGTATATACAAACAATATCTGTCGGGCATTAATACCACGAATCATTAATTTGAGTCCGGCCTCAATCGGGGTGATTTTAAGCCTTCTAGGGCCATGTTCAATCGACTTAATCTCCCCGGTTACAATCTTCTCCACTAAGGGATGTTTATAGAGAAACTTCATTAACTTATCGGCCTCATCAATAATAGTCGAGTGGCCTTTAGCAACTTTTTTACCGGCAATGTGAGGCATAGGTGTGATTATAATACTAACAACTGTCTAGCTACTTCGCGTTCATCCCATTGCAACTTGCGGCCATTTGCTACACAAATCGCCTGCTCACAACCCTTACCGGTTAACAACACGAGATCACCGGCCTGAGCCTGACTGAAAGCAAATTTAATCGCTTCACGACGATCAATTATCTTAAATAGATTCTGATTTAAAATTTTACCCTTACTAATCGCTCCCTCGGCCACCATGTCAATAATTACTTGAGGATCATCATCATAAGGATCTTCATTAGTGACAACCAATACATCAGCATTAGTTGCCGATAATTCTCCCAAGATCGGTCGACGAGCAACATCACGTCCCCCACCGCAAGAGCCGAAAACATGAATAATTTTACCAGTGACTAAATGGTGCGACTGAATGGTTTCAAATAATTGCCGCATTGATTCCGGCTCGGGAGCATAATCAACTAACACCTTAAAATCGCGATCGGATTCAATAAACTCCATTCGTCCTGGTACTAGCCTAACTGCACCTAAGGCGCTACTACAAGCTTCCAAATCAACACCCTGAGATTGCGCCACCGCGATGGCTGCTAAACAATTATAAACATTAAACTTACCAAATAGCTGCGTCTTAAATTTAATACCGCCAATATAAAATTCGGTTCCAGTGGGCAAATATTCAATTTTCTCGGCCCCAATATATTCTTGATTCAAAACTTCCTGTTCGCCTTCAGTCAGACCAAAAACAATTTTTCGATCAACTTTAAAATTTAAAAATTCGGCTGCGTACTGATCGTCACCATTAACAACTATGGTTTTTTTAACAACATTGCCATTAATTTTCTTGGGTGTCGAAGTTTCTAAATGTTTAAACAATTTTAATTTGGCTTTTTTATAATTCTCAAACCCCCCATGAGACTCAATATGCTCCGGAGTTAAGTTAGTAAAAATGACCAGATCATAATGCACACCCAGATGACGAAATTGCTCAATACCCTGAGAGGATGTTTCTACTACCGCATAACGACAACCAGCGCTAACCATCCGACGCAGCATTTTTTGCAAAGCAAAACGTCCCAGCATGGTCATTTTCTGATCATTAAGCCATTCTTGTTCAGCAATTTTAAACATCGCCGTTGAAGCCAAACCAACCTTTTGGCCACCCGCCTCGAGAATCCTAGCGATATAATCACAAGTCGAAGTCTTGCCATTAGTTCCCGTTACGCCAATTATAACCATTTGTTCCGATGGACGTCCATAATACCAGTTTGCCAAAACTGCCAACGATTTATGGTAACAATTTAGTGCGCTTATTGGAATAATTTTCTTTAGTTTGGTAATCATATATTTGCTCTTATCATAACAAACTCAACCAGATATTTCAATCAATCTTGCCCTTGAACTTATTGATAAAATGTGATATAACAATTCAACTAGTACTTTTAACAATCCAACCGAAAAATCAACCAGAGGAGCAATAGTCATGTCAGACACCGATAAAGTAACCGCCGAAACACCCACAACCGTCATCAAGACGACGAATGTCGAACTTAAGGAAGTCCTCGAGCAAGCCGTGACCGAAATTAGAGAAGATATGC
>CAISTG010000030.1 GCA_903888345.1 Candidatus Buchananbacteria bacterium
GAATCTTGTGTGTAGACATAAAAAAACCCTCATTTCTCTTATTTTAGCCAAATAGCGGCTTATGAATGTTAGAAATGAGTTCTATATTATTAATTAATATTGAATTGTGTTTGAATAATAGGACACTAATTTGGGGCTTATTAGTGTAACATGCTGATATTGGGGCTATTTTTGGGATAACTCCAGTATGAGCAAGGTCTTAGACGACAAAAAATCTGTTACTATTATATTAACAGAAACGATTAACAAAGTCAATAGATTTTTGACCTCTCTGGCGATATTTTTAATTTTGTCAAATAATATTTAATATTACCTAAAATTAGATAAAAAATAAACATTATGTTAATAATTCACTTACTCAAGCAAAGTACAAGCTAAAGTTATCCACAGACAACCCTTATAGCCAGTCAAGAGGTCAAATAGATTTCCCCAACCACTGCTATAATCTTGCCTACATTTTAGCAAAAATCGCTCTAGCTGACAACCAATCTGTCAAGTCAGACAATACCTGTCATCTATAAACCACCCCTCTTTTGCCAAAAAGCTTCAATTTGTTCATTAATTATCGCTTGTTCCGGCGTATAAACAAACAAGATCTGTCGCGCATTGATGCCACGAACCATTAATTTGAGTCCGGCCTCAATAGGCGTTATTTTAAGCCTTCTGGGGCCATGTTCAATAGATTTAATTTCTCCCGTCACAATCTTCTCTACCAATGGATGTTTGTAAAGAAATTTCATTAACTTATCCGCCTCGTCAATAATAGTCGAGTGACCCTTGGCGACTTTTTTACCGGCAATATGGGGCATAGGTGTGATTATAATACTAACAGCTGTCTAGCCACTTCACGTTCATCCCATTGCAATTTACAGCCACTCGCAACACAAATCGCCTGCTCACAACCCTTACCAGTTAACAACACTAAATCCCCGGCTTGAGCCTGACTGAAAGCAAACTTAATTGCCTCACGACGATCGATTATCTTAAAAAGATTCTGATCTAAAATTTTACCTTTACTAATCGCTCCCTCGGCTACCATATCAATAATAACTTGCGGATCATCATCATAAGGATCCTCATTAGTAATAATTAATGTATCAGCATTCGCAGCTGACAATTCTCCCAAGATCGGCCGACGCGCTACATCGCGACCGCCGCCACAAGAACCAAAGACATGAATAATTTTGCCGGTAACTAAGTGGTGCGCTTTGATGGTTTCAAACAATTGTCGCATTGATTCCGGCTCTGGCGCGTAATCAACCAGTACCTTAAAATCGCGATCAGATTCAATAAACTCCATTCGTCCCGGTACTAGCCTGACTGCATCTAAGGCGCTACTACAAGCCTCCAGATCAACGCCCTGGGATTGCGCCACAGCGATTGCCGCTAAGCAATTATAAACATTAAATTTACCAAACAACTGCGTCTTAAATTTAATTCCCCCAATATAAAACTCAGTCCCTGTTGATAAATATTCAATTTTCTCTGCCCCAATATATTCTTGATTCAAAACTTCCTGTTCGTTTTCATTCAGGCCAAAAATAATTTTTCGATCAACCTTGAAATCTAAAAATTCCGACGCATACTGATCGTCACCATTAACAACTATGGTTTTCTTAATCACGTTGCCATTAATTTTCTTGGGTGCTGAATTTTCTAAATGTTTGAATAATTTTAACTTGGCTTTTTTATAATTAGCAAAACCACCATGAGCTTCGATATGCTCCGGCGTTAAATTTGTAAAAACAACAACATCGTAATGTATTCCCAAATGACGAAATTGCTCAATACCCTGAGAGGAGGTTTCGACAACCGCATAACGACATCCTGCTAGTACCATTTTTTGTAACATTTTTTGTAAAGCAAAACGTCCGAGCATTGTCATCTTTTGATCATTGAGCCATTCTTGACCCCCAATCTTAAACATCGCAGTCGAGGCCAAGCCTACCTTTTGACCGCCCGCCTCAAGAATCCTGGCAATATAATCGCAAGTTGATGTCTTGCCATTAGTCCCGGTAACGCCAATCACAATCAGTTGTTCTGATGGTCGGCCATAGTACCAATTAGCCACAAGTGCCAACGACTTATGGTAATGATTTAAGGCGACTGGTGGAATGATTTTCTTAAGTTTAGTAGTCATATAGTTGCTCTTATCATAACAAACTAGACCAGATATTTCAATTAACTTAACCCTTGAACTTATTAGCAAATTATGATATAACAATTCAACTAGTACCTTTGACAATCCAACAAAAAAATCAACCAGAGGAGCAATAGTCATGTCAGACACCGATAAAGTAACCGCCGAAACACCCACAACCGTCATCAAGACGACGAATGTCGAACTTAAGGAAGTCCTCGAGCAAGCCGTGACCGAAATTAGAGAAGATATGC
>CAISTG010000031.1 GCA_903888345.1 Candidatus Buchananbacteria bacterium
TATTAGGATTAAGGAGATCTATTAAAGTCTGGAATATTTATTACAATAATTTGGAGCATTGTGCCTTAGGCGGGAAGACTCCAAATGAGATGTTATTAATTAATAACTAATCCGCCATATGTATGTGCTTAAAACAAAAAATACTTAATAAAAAGAAAGCGCCACCCGGATTAGACCTGGGTGGCGATTTATAAACGTGCGGTATTTACGACTGTCGAAGCACGACTTTTATGTCGAGCTGTGGTCGTTCCAGCAAAATCGCGGCATGACCGAGGTAGAAATAGCGTTGCATTGACTCCAACGCTTCTTCTTTCTCATAGGATGCCGGTTGGCCGTCATTTGCGACCAACACATATTTGCCAGTCATCTGGTCTAGTACTGCGATGTAATACATGTCAATTCTCTTGTTTGCCAGTTAGGCAGTGGTTTTTTTGGAAGCTCAAAAAGCGCTTCAGTGCAATCAGATCGTACCAGAAATCCTCAATATTTTCCGCCGTTGTGGCCACGAAGAAAAATGCGCAATAGGCGCTGATTAGCATAACTATCTCGGCGAGCATGATGATGCAGCCGTTCATCCACAGCGGCGCCTCAGTGTTCGTAAGACTGAAGTCCCAGCCAAAATAGCAGAACCAGATGAATCCGATCAGCGACAAGACGATCGCTGGACGTCGCCACCATCGAGTCACTCGGTCGCGGCAACGCAGGGAGAAGCGGTGCAGCATCAGTAAATCGAAATCCTTCAGATCGGTGACGCCGCGGTAAACGGCAATCAGCGCGAAGAGTATCGACACAAAGATTTCTAGACCGAAAAACAGTTGCTCATCGTTCACGGTATTGTTCCTTTCATCTTGTTTGTATGCAAATGAAGCTTGAAATTGCCAGTAGCATAACCAACTGGCAGAATACTACGATAGGGGAAATCTTAATCCCTAATTTGTTTTCGCAAAAGTTACAGACAAATGATCCGGAGCTTTTATCGGCCGGATTGTATTTGTTTCTTAAAGAATGCTCTAGTACAGTTAGGGGACACCCAAGCCAAAGTATTTGTGAAACCAGTGTTACCGATATCACAATCCAGTTAATTGTTTTGTACCAAGGAAAAATTAGAGCAATGAGAGAGCCACCTAGTAGCAGTAAGAGCCAAAAAGCATGAAACCAAGACACAATATCGGCGAGTCTACGGTATATATTCATCAAAAGATCTCCATTTTCAAAGTTCAAACACCCACAATCGGCACTTTGCCTATTTTGGTGTATTATACTAATATAACAAATTTAGATAATTTTGTCAAGTAGTTTATCCACTTATTATCAACAATTTATCTAAATTTAAACAAGTATGATTAGTTGATTTTCTATTTTAAGCCAATTTTGCTATAATATAGTCAACTATGGAAGGGATTACAAAAAAATGGGAACCCATTAATTTTATTTTTTATTTGTCATTAGTAAAATGGCCTATTTTGGTTGTGGCGATTATTGAAATTGTCTCGCGACTTTTAATCTCGCGACTTTTAGAAGATTGGTCATTGGGACGGACTGATTTAATAATGTGGCTAATTCGTTTAGTTGCATTCATTTATATTGGCCGGCAAATTGGCAAAGCCTATGGAGAAGTACCACCGATCGGCGCATTGGCTGGAGCTAGCGGCGGTTTAATTTTGGGAATAATTATTTCGTTATTCCGATTTTATAGTGGCTTTCGAGTTTGGAAAATATTTAACCTCGTCAGTGAAACCACGCTGATGATTTTTATCGGTGCCTTAACCGCCTTTTTGATTGTTTATCTATGGGAGTTGTGGCCAAAAAAGTTAAAGTGATTGTCTATTGATTTGATCTAGACACTCTCCTTTGTCATTCCGACCGTAGTCCGCCGCGGCGGACGGAGTGGAGGAATCCCTTATAGGTTATTTATGACTAAGTATTATTACTTATACATTATGGCTTCAGATTCTGGAACACTTTATGTTGGCATAACTAATGATTTAGGCAGAAGAGTTTGGGAACATAAAAATGAAAGAGTTGATGGATTTACAAAAAAATATGGTTGTAAAAAATTAGTTTACCATGAATATGGTCAAGACATAAATGGAACGATTGCGAGAGAAAAACAAATTAAAAATTGGAATAGGAAAAAGAAAGAATTTTTAATTAAAACAATTAATCCGAAATGGATTGATTTGAGTAAAGAAATGTTCGGTTTTGAAACTTAGGAAAGGGATCCCTCCACTCGGTCTTGAGACCTCGGTCGGGATGACAATGATAAAGTTGCCTTGAGGCTCTAGTTGGGATTATTATGATAAATTTTCCGTGTGATTTAGGTTCGGATGACAATGATAATTATAAAAATAAAATAAAAATATGTCGGAAACAAAAAAAGTTACTCAGGATGACAAGATCTGGGGTTTATTATCTTACCTCTGGATTTTTTCATTGATCGCTTTGATTATCAAAAAGGATAATGAGTATGTCCGTTTTCATGCTAGTCAAGGTTTATTATTATTTGTAGTTTCGCTAGTTGGTTGGTTCCCGATGTTGGGGCAATTATTAATGTTGATAATTTTTATCTTAGCTATTGTTGGTATGGTGCAGGCTTATAAGGGAGAGAAATGGGAATTGCCTTTAGTTGCTGGCGTCGCTGCTGAATTTGGTACTTGGGTTTTAAAAACATTAAAAATATAAATTAACCCTGTTAAATAATTTTAAATTTTTGCTCTTTATGTATTACACATATATCCTTAAGTCAAAAAAGGATAATAAATTTTACACTGGCTATACAAAAAATTTAAAATTAAGATTTGAGCAGCACTGCGAAGGGTTAGTTGAATCAACAAAGAATAGACGTCCACTTTTGTTAGTATATTATGAGGCCTGTTTAAATCAGCAGGATGCAACTCACAGAGAAAAGTATTTAAAAACATATTTGGGTAAGATGTTCCTAAGGAATAGGCTCAAATCTTATTTAACAGGGTAAATTATGAAACGTACAAAAATTGTTGCCACCATTGGTCCGGCATCAGAAACTAAAAACATGATGGAAAATATGTTTCGAGCTGGCATGAATGTTGCTCGTCTAAATTTTTCTCATGGCACCTATGAACATCATGCGAAATTAATTAGAAATTTACGCGCGGCGGCGAAGTCTACCAAAACTAATTTAGCAATTTTACAAGATCTGCAAGGTCCGAGAATTAGAATTGGCGTGGTCCCTGATGTTGGTATTGAATTAAAACTCGATCAAGAAATTAATCTAATTCCCGAAAAAATTTTTAAAGCGAAAGGTAAGTCGGCGTTGGTTGGTATTCCCATCCAATATCCCCAATTATATCGTGATTTAAAAACTGGCGATTCAGTCTTAATTGATGACGCCAGTATTGAACTTAAAGTAAAGAAAATTAGCAGCCAGGCTATTAAGTGTGTGGTGGTGACAGCGGGGATTATTAAAACTCACAAGGGAATGAATTTTCCTAAGTCACTAATCAAATGCCCACCCGTTACCGCCAAAGACATGAAGGATGTGGAATTCGGCATCAGTCATGGCGTTGATTTTATTGCCCTCTCCTTTGTTAAGGATGAAAAAGATGTTTTGAGTTTACGTCGTCGTATTTTGTTGTTAGAAAAGAAATATTTAAAATTGAATATTGGTCATGAGCGCATTGGTAAGCCTAGCGAAAAGGGCAAGCTCAGTGGCGAGCATATTCGGATTATCGCCAAGATTGAGCGACGTGAAGCGATTAATAATTTTGATAAAATTTTAGAAGCCGCCGATGGTATTATGGTGGCACGCGGGGATCTAGGAATCGAGCTGCCACTCGAGGAGTTACCGATGCTGCAAAAAAGCATGATCGAGAAATGTCGTCAGGCTGGTAAGCCCGTAATTGTGGCGACGCAAATGTTAGAGTCCATGATTAAAAATCCCTTACCGACTCGTGCCGAAGTTTCTGATGTCGCTAATGCCGTCTTAGATGGAACGGATGCGATTATGCTTTCGGGAGAAAGCGCTACTGGTAAGTATCCGCTCAAAGCGGTTCAGTATATGTCACGAATTGCCAGACACATGGAGCAAGAAGAAGTAGTTGAACAGGAAGCACGTGAAGGGATCTTTAAAAATTCAAAATCAATTACCCAAGTTATCTCGTTCATTTCTCAAGACCTCGCCGAGGACACAACTGCTGCTAAATTAATTGTTTGTGCCACTACTTCTGGTTTTACGGCGCGTAACATTTCTCGCTTTCGTTCGGCCGTGCCGATTGTGGCTGTTACTCCATCAAACTTAACTCGTAATCAATTAGCCTTAAGTTGGAGTGTTGATTCAGAAATTGTCAGGTACACCGATTCCTTTAATGTGTTGCTAAAAAGTATTAAAACTTTGGTCTTAAAGAAGAAGTTAGCTAAGAAAGGAAATACAATCGTTGTTGTTGCTGGGCATCCGTTTGGTTATAAAGGCCAGAGCAATTTAATTAAAGTGGAGGTTATTTAAATTAATTGCGTAAAATTTTTTATAAAAAAGACGCCGTCCCGTAATACCGGGATGGCGTTTTTGAAAGTTCAATGGCCAATTTAAATTAGCCAATTTGTTCGAGTAGCGCGAGTTGCATTAGCTCCATTGCCTTGACTTCGGGCGGCATGGCAGCGTCATTCATAATCGCGGCACGGCGGGTAGCAAAACCACCATTAACCATGGCCGAATGGCAGAGTGCCGAGGCCTCTTCATTGGTGACGCCGATGGCCACAATCTTCAATTTGCTGCCCGGCTCTTTGCACTCTCGTTGCTGCTCTTCAACTTCAGCATCAGAAGGATAACCAACAAAGTAACGGCAACCAGTATGCGTGGGACACTGTTCATTATACTCGAAGACAACGTTAATAATCTTGGGCTGAGGCATGAGCGTTCTCCTGTTGCGTTGGATCGTTGAAAGGGCAATAATTGACTCAGGTCAATTGTTTTAGCCTAGCAAAAGCCCTGGCCACTGTCAAATATTAGAGCATTAAAAAGACGCCGCCCCGTAATACCGGGACGGCGTTGTTGTTTGTTAAAAAGTGCTTACTTGGCGAAAGGATCGATGGTGGCTTTTTCTTTCGTTTCGAAAGTTTTCTTCGTTTCAGCGGTGACAATGGTTTGGCTAAGATCTTTCAGATCGATTTTGGGGAAACCCATAACCCACGACGCGCTACCCCTAATCACTGACTTTAGGTCAATGTTGTAAATGCGAATCCGATCGATTTTGGTTCGCTGCGCTGACTCGAACTTATTGTAGCCAGCCTCGATGGCGATCTGGAGTTTATCCATGATCTTGGCGTCAATGTTCTGGTTTTGTTCCTGGATCCACTGCATGGCTGCCTGGGATCCGTTTTTGCCGTAGCGTCCGCTCGTGCTGGCTTCAATTGCTTTAATCACGAGATCACCGTATTTTTCAACGGTCAAGCCTTGCGATTTAATGGTATTGAAGACTGAAGCATCAACATTCTTCATATCCTCATTGGTGGCCACAATGCCTTGTTCTTGGGCAATGTTGTCATTGTAAACGGAAACGCAATAGATTACGGCTGAACCAATCAAAACGATAGGGGCCAGAACGAGAGACAAAAGAATCGCTGTTTTCATGAGTTGTTCCTTGCGTTGTTTTTGAGTCGACAGTTAGTTGATATTATTTTTCACAAGCCAGACGGAAACGCCGAAACTGACGGCGCCGCCGATGATCACAATCATTATCTGACACCAAAGCGGTAACTTGATATCGCGAATAAGATATTCCAAGTCGCTCATCGGCATCCGAACAAAACCGCCATTAGCTGGAGACATCGTCAACTGACTGCTGATAATTTCAGCAATCTGGTGCGGATCTTTAGCTTCTCCTAAATCCATAATACGGTTACGCAGCATTAAAGGGAACTCTTCGACTTTAGTCCAAGCTATAACGTGAACAAAGTCAATTTTGGGAAACTGGTTGAGGCCGATGACGACAATAACGTCGTTTTTTTTGCCTTTGACCCAGTGCTCTTCCAGTGCAAAGCCGAATTGCGGGTCGGCAGTTTTTGCCACATAGACCAGCACGTTAACTTGTTTGCTAGCGCCAAGTTGAGCGAGAATACAATCAAGTTCACGATCCAAGTTGTTGCTCCAATTATTCGGCAAAGTGACTCCGGCATTAATAACTCGATCGACTTCAATCGGTCCGAAACCGGCCGAGTAGACTTTTGGATAGGGCTTGAGTAGCTCTTGAAATCCAGAAAGTTGACCAGAAACTTTTTTGATCGAGTCCGAGGCTTTCAAGTAATTAAGGTAATGGTGTTCGATGGAGGCGGGTACCATTTTGGCGTCGAGAGTACCGGCGTGATGACTGAAAAACATATCGCCATCGCCGTGACTGACTTGATCCATGTGGTTTAGGTTAACCTTTTTCTCATTGCCCCAATGGCGGACATAGTTACCATAAGTGCCTTCATCGATACTGATTGCCCCCAGCGTCGTGACTAGATCCCAACTCGGAGGATGGTAATCTTCACGTGTCTTGGTGACGGTACAGTATTTGGTGTTGCCATCGCTATCAGTACCACATTCTTCTTCTTCAGTGTAAGTGACTTCCTCGGTCCAGGCTTCATAGTATTCTGCTTTTTCAACATAGCCGTTGAGTAATTCGTGATCACTCAAATTGCCGGAGGTGGTATAAAAAAGCATGTAGAGGATCAAGATCGTAACACTGGAGGCAACTAATTGGATCGGTAGTTCCGTCCAAGTAAATTTTTCCGGATTGGTGAGTTTGCGGAATAAGCCAAAAACGGCGGCCACAAACAGCATAATCCAGAAACCAGTATTGTAAGTTAGAACTTTAACAATTTTGGTCGAAGCAATCGCTGGTATAGCAAAATAGCAGATAGTTGTTATAATCAGGACGACAAAGGCGATAAAGCCACCAATTATCAGTTTCTCTTGCAGAGATGAGCGCCTATAATCACTGTATCTATCGTAGTCGTATCTCATATTAGCTCCTTTGGTTGAGGGGTTCAATTGTCAAGGTTCGAATAGCGTATTTTAGCAAAATTTAAACTAAATGTCAAGGCGTAATTTGCCAGTATCTAACAAATTTTATCTAAATTTAAACAAATTAGCAGATATGAGTGTATAAGTGTATTGACAAAAATATGCCAATTTGCTATAATATTATATTACACTAAGGTTGGCAAAGGGCCGGCTGAGGGTGGGGAACATTGAAAATTTACTTAAATTCGTAAAAGGAGATAGGTCATGGAAACGTTTTCCGGGATTTTGTTTTTGGTCGCTTTTCTGCCATATATTTTGGCGATTCTGAAGTTGGGAAAGGTTTTGCCGAATTGGAAAATCTGCTCCAGAATTCCCGATGTCGATCCACCGAAGAAGGGAACATGGCTGATTTGGGCGGCGCTTGATAGCGCTAGCTTGATCGCTATGATTATCGGTGGCGGTTTCAGTCCGCAGTTGGTCGGTGCGGTCATTGGTGCTTGGGTGGTTCTAATACTAACACTCAAGTATGGCGTGCCCGGCTGGAGTAAGTTGGAAAAGTACTGCTTGGCATTAGCCGCTGTCGGTCTGGTTTTGTCGCTGATTTTGCGGCGGCCGGAATTCGCACTAGCAGCTAGTCTTAGCGCCGTCTTCATCGGCGGTGTTCCGACTTTTCAAGACTCTTGGTCAAAACCGCAGACGGTCGACAAGTTTTCTTGGACCATCTGGTGGCTATCCTGTGTCTTGGCATTGATAGCCATTCCCAATTTCCCGCACTGGACCTTTGTTGGTTCGGCACAACAGGTAACGTTTGCGGCAATCGAAAGTATTGTTTGCTTCAACCTCTTCATCGTGCCGCTCTTCGGCCGATTGTTTCGGAGGTAGAAAACTAATGTCACATAATTGTGACGAGGGAGAATCATCATGATTACTGCGAATGTCATCAGGGTCATCCTTGCCGGATTACCGGTTTGCGGAAATGCAGTATTGGTTTACCGCAAGTGGGGTAATGATTGGTTTCAGGCAATGGTTCAGGAAATTAAGCCATTCGACACGACGCAAATCATGTTCGTTTTGTCCAATCATCGAATTCTCTATTACCAACTTGATAAAAAGAGTTGGAAAATGGAGGACACTTGGACCGATATTCACGATTCCGATGACGCCGTTTATAAGACATTTAATGATGTCAATATTGAACTTGTATAAAAATGTTTACGCCGCCTAGAAACGGTAAAAGGAGCAAATATGTTTTACGCGGTTATGATCGTCCTGGGTTTGATACTGGTTCCAATGGTTCCGTACTTTGCATTTGAAAAGTGCAATGACTACTTTGGTCGCTACGGAAAGGGAGCAGTAGCTGCCAAGGTCTGGGTACTTTTCACCACGTTCAACGTGGCATTTATTCCCACCTGGCTGTACCTTTTGGTCGTATCCTGTCTGCATCCTGAGGGATTTTGGCAGGGAGCGGCAGCGGTAGTTATGGGCCTCATGTTTTTGGGGTTCATCCAGTTCATCTTTTTTTGCATCTGGGTGTGGGCGGCGTTTCTCGTTATCGTTGAATACTAAAGCTACTCAACTGTAGCAGAACAGGAGATAAGAGTCATGGAATGGATTGCCCTGATCGGCATAGGTTTGATATGGTGGACTCTCGAGGAAGTAGTAGTCGAACTCAAAAAGCTCAATGCCAAGAAATAGATTGGGAGCTGAAAATTAAACAAAGATCATCGAGGCCCTGAATAATATCAGTGGCATTAACAAGAAGTACGAATATATAAAGAAGAACATTTTCGCCTCGCGGGACATCGGTCTCCGCGGGGCGCTTTTTATTTAGTATTGACAAAATACAGAATAATCATATACTTTAGTTGTTATTTGATGAACTTTTTAATGAACAACCAAACAGGGAGACTGATCATGAGTAAGAGAACTTTTGTCGTTACTGGAAATTGGTCCTGGGATCATAGTAATTCTCAATTAGCGACTTTCACAATTGAAGGCGATGAGGCTGAAGAATGGCGCAGCGATCCACTGCCCATGGATACACCATTGACTCCTGATAATTTTAGCAAATATTTTGAAGCGAAACGCGATTATTTCCTTTCTCGGATTAAAAAACTTTTAACAGCGCTTGACGACTCCATCATGGGAAAAATTCGCCCTGGCTCTTTGTATGAAGTTCGTTCCGGCTCTTACTTTAATGCGGGACCGCCAACCCAAAGGAAAGAGGAGGCAGAGATTAACGCCTTTAATCTCACAGTAGAGTGGTTGTGTAATTTGAACGAAAATGGTGAGCCAATTTTTAATTAGTTAGAACCTTTAATCGCCCCGCGGGACAGCGGTCTTCGCGGGGCGTTCTTTTTTTATCAAAATATTTAAGGTATAATTAATGTATTATCATTACTATAACGTAACTCACTTTGAGTGTCATTCCCGCGTACCTTGCCTACCGGCAGGCAGGGGCGGGAATCCATTTATTTTGTAATTATGAATCATAATTATTATGTGTACCTTTTGGCAAGCAATAAGAATGGAACACTATATATTGGAGTGACTAGTAATCTCGTGGGTCGAGTTTGGAAACATAAAAATAAAGAGTATCTAGGGTTTACGGAAAAATATAATGTCGATAAATTGGTTTGGTATGAGCGATTCGATAGAATTGAGGATGCTCTAAATTGCGAGAAAAGAATTAAGAAATGGAATCGAGACTGGAAAATTAGTCTAATAAAAAAAGAAAATCCCAATTGGGATGACTTGTATCTTAAGATGGTTGATTAATATTAGATGGTGGATTCCCGCCTGCGCGGGAATGACAGGAAGTAAAAACGTAACAACAATATGAAACAAGCAAAAAATATTTTGTGGTTTAAAGAAATATCAATTAAAGATATTCCTTTAGTTGGTGGCAAGAACGCCAGTTTGGGTGAAATGTATTGCCAATTAAAAAAGAAGGGCGTGCCCGTGCCAAATGGTTTTACAATTACTGCCGCCGCTTACAAATACTTTCTAAAAAAGTCCGGCATTAAAACTAAAATTTTAGAAATTTTAAAAGGAACGACCAAAAGGAATATTCCGGCACGCGCTAAAGCAATCCGGCATTTGATTTTGTCTGCGGCTTTACCCGAAGATCTGAGCGAAGAAATTATTACTGCCTACAAAAAATTATCCGCCGAATTTGATGTAGATAATACTGATGTGGCGGTGCGCTCTTCAGCAACTGCTGAGGATTTGCCTGGCGCTTCTTTCGCGGGTCAGCAAGAGTCATATTTGAATATCACTGGTCAGCATGCGTTGCTAGACGCGGTAAAAAAATGCTTTGCTTCGCTATTTACTGATCGCGCCGTTTCCTATCGCATTGATCAAGGCTTTAAACACGAAAAAGTTTCGTTGTCTGTTGGTGTGCAAAAAATGGTTCGCTCTGATGTCAGCGCCTCGGGCGTGATGTTTACGCTTGATACGGAAAGTGGCAACAATAATGTGATTTTGATTAATGCCGCTTATGGGCTGGGAGAATTTGTAGTTAAAGGCGTGGTTAATCCGGATGAGTATTATGTTTTTAAGCATACCTTAAGTAAGGGTTATGAGCCGATTATCGGTAAGCAAATTGGTGATAAAAATAAAAAATTAGTTTACTCGCAAAATGAATTCCGACCGACACAAGCGGTTAAGGTCCCGATAATGCAACAGAAGCGTTATGTTCTCTCGAATCAGCAAATTTTACAGTTAGCTAAATGGGCGATGATTATCGAGAAGCACTATGAACGCGCTATGGACATCGAGTGGGCGCTTGATGGACGAACGGATAAATTATATATTGTTCAGGCTCGACCAGAAACGATTGCCAGCCAAAAAAATCCTAATTTTTTAGAAGAATATATCTTAAAAGAAAAGGGTAAAGTCATCATGACCGGCTCGAGTGTTGGAATGAAAATCGGCAGCGGTAAAGCTAGGGTAATTAAAAAAGCGGCGCAACTCGCAGAATTTAAACCGGGAGAAATATTGGTGGCGGAAATGACGGATCCTGACTGGGAACCGATTATGAAAAAAGCGGCGGGAATTATTACTGATGCCGGCGGCCGAACTTGTCATGCGGCCATTGTCTCGCGCGAACTAGGCGTGCCTTGTATTGTTGGCGCGATGGGTGCAACTAAAAAATTAAAAACCGGCCAGCCAGTAACCGTTAACTGTTCTGAAGGAGAAATCGGCAAGATTCATAGTGGTTTGCTTAAATTTGAAATCAATAAAACTAACCTCAAGAATTTAAAACGACCCAAAACAAAAATCATGATGAATGTCGGGAATCCTTACGCGGCACTCGGATTTTCATTTATTCCTAATGATGGTGTTGGCTTAGCGCGTGAGGAATTTATTATTGCCAATTATATTAAAGTCCATCCGCTCGCCTTATTGAACTTTGGCCAGTTAAAAGATAAGCAGGTCAAAGCGGAGATTGCTGATATCACTATTAACTACCCCAAGAAGTCAGATTTCTTCGTTGATAAATTAGCAGAAGGAATTGGTATGATCGCGGCGGCCTTTTATCCCAAAGACGTAATCATTAGATTGTCTGATTTTAAGTCTAATGAATATGCTAATTTGATTGGTGGCACGCAGTTCGAACCCTTAGAACCAAACCCGATGATTGGTTGGCGCGGGGCTAGTCGTTACTATTCACCCGAATATGAAAAAGCTTTTGCCTTGGAGTGTGCCGCCTTTAAAAAAGCGCGCGAAGAATTCGGTTTGAAAAATATTAAAATTATGGTGCCGTTTTGCCGCACCCTAGAAGAAGGACGTAAAGTTATTGCCTTAATGAAAAAATATGGCTTAGAGCGGGGCAAAGAAGGATTGGAAGTTTATGTGATGTGTGAAATTCCTTCTAATGTTTTACTCGCTGATAAATTTTGTGAAATTTTTGATGGTTTTTCGATTGGTAGCAATGACTTAACGCAGTTAACACTGGGAGTTGATCGTGATAGTCAATTAGTTAGCCAAGTCTATGATGAGAATAATGAAGCAGTCAAATTATTGATTTCGATTGTAATTGAAGTCGCCAAAGCGCATAAGCGCAAGATTGGAATTTGCGGCCAAGCACCGTCGGACTTCCCAGACTTTGCTAAATTTTTGGTGGGTGAGGGAATTGATTCGATATCGCTTAATCCGGATACTGTACTTAAAACGACTTTAGCGATTTTAAGTAAAGAAAGGAACAAATCAGGTAAGAAAAAAAGAAAAAAGAAATAGAGAAATGCCTAAATAATCCGCCTCAATCATGAGGCGGATTATTTTTATTAGATTGACTTTATCGATATATTGTATTAAACTGACGCCTAGACTGCACTTTAAACCACAGGAGAGAAAGTCGTGAAGAAAAAAGAACCGGTGATCAGAATTCGGAAAGCGAAGTTGAGCGATCTTTATCAGATTAATAACATCGGCCATAATGTGCTGCTTGATATCCCAGGTTTTGTTTGGGGCCAGCCAAGTTGGAATGAAGAGAAGATTAAAGCTGGCTGGTATTGGGTAGCTACGGAAAACAATTTAGTGGTCGGGGTTATTTGTTTGGAATTTCGCAATGACGGCATTGCTGTCGGACATATGTTGTCTGTAGCTGAAACGCATCAACGTTTAGGTATTGGCACCAAGTTACTGGTCTTTGCCAAACGGTTAGCTAAGAAAAAGAACATGCAACAAATTCAGGGTTGCAGTTTTCTTGAGTATGACGCAACTGATTTTTATTTGAAAAGCGGCGCCAATAAAACTTCGCGCCAGCAAAGTTTTCAGGGGCATAAATACAATTGTTTCTATCTTGATCTTTAATCAATAAATATAAAACCGTCCTAGTATGAGGACGGTCTTTTTTATTTATATTTTTCTAATTTGATTTTTGATTTATCAATATTCTCTTCTTCATGTTCTGGGAGCGGCTTGGCGATAACACCGATCGGCATTAAACATAAAACGCGATACTTTTCTGGTATATTTAGGATATCTTTAACATCAGCTTCAGCAGTGCCATGGTTGCGAATTTGTACCCAACAAGTTCCCAATCCTTGATTGGTAGTTTCTAACCAGAGATGTTCGGCGACAATCGAGCAATCTTCAATCCAATAAGCACTATCTTCTTCATTGCCAACCACTACAATAATTACACCCGCGTCCTTAGCAAACGTTGCCCAGGGCGTAGTTTTTGACAACAATTCTTTGGTTTGGGCGTCCTTAACCACAATTAGTTCCCAAGGATATTTGGCGTTAGCTGACGGGACAAAGGCGGTTGCCATAAGAATCTCCCGCAGTTTTTCTTCGGGAATTGGGTCGCTTAAGAATTCACGATGAGCGCGACGAGTTTTGATTGCTTCAATCATATTTTTTTATTTATCAGTAATAAGTATACAATAAGTGCCGAATCCTGGCAAGCGGCTTGTTCAAAGAACAGGGAGTGTTTAGTTAACAGTCAAGGGTGACACTTTTGACTCGACCGATGACAGATATTGATTAAATTTTTGTATTGGGGTTAATCCGTTCATATCCTTACCTAAGTGATATCTCTCGTGATTATACCAATGAACATACTCTCTTAA
>CAISTG010000032.1 GCA_903888345.1 Candidatus Buchananbacteria bacterium
AGGCAAATCCCGAGAGCACAATTCCAAGGTAGGAAGGGAAGGAAGGCGCAAGCCGACCGAACGAAAATGAGCAAGCTTCCAGGAAAAGCTTCTATGATGGTAATGGGCATCCGTACTTAAAACCGACACAGGTGGGCGAGGCGAGTAGCCTCAGGTGAACGGGAGAACCCTCCTTAAGGAACTCGGCAAGACAGCGGTCGTAACTTCGGGATAAGGCCTGCCGACCCTAGAGAGCTGGGAAATGGGATAAAGTTTATATTCTATAATTGGAGGTATTATTTTGGTTATTGGTAATGTAAACGAGGCAAAAGTTAAATTTTGCGTAGACAAATACAACCAAACAGTGACAACCGTTGCAATTTTAGGTGAATTAGATCCCGAGGTGGATCCCGTTTTTAAACAAATTCCTGAGGAAAATTTTTTAAATTTTTCCAAAGGAATACTTAAGAACGAAAATTTTAAAGAGGATCTTTGCTGCGGTTGTAGTCTAAACTACTTAGTTTGTAGAAGTTGTATAGCTAATGAGCATTGTCTAGATGAAGAACCAGAGAATTGTCCAATAGACGCCATTATTATTGTTATAAATGGCAAGAAATCAGAGGTAAGAGCACTTATACCAAAAAAATTATAGAAATATTAAAACTTGCGGGAAGAAACAATTCTTCCCCCTATTTCCCAGTCTCTTTAGGCGTCGGCCGCAGCTAAAGACTCCAAGCGACTGTTTAACAAAAACACAGTTTCCTGCTAACCCGCAAGGGGATGTATAGGAACTGACCCCTGACCAGTGCTGGAACGTTAACGGGAGAGGTGCAAGCCAATCCCCGAAGCGCCAGTGGACGTCGGCCGTAACTATAACGGTCCTAAGGTAGCGAAATTCCTTGTCTGGTAAATTCAGACCTGCACGAATGGGGTAACGATTTGGAGACTGTCTCAAGGAGGGACCCGGCGAAATTGCATTAGCAGTGAAGATGCTGCTTACCCACGGCTAGACGGAAAGACCCCGTGAAGCTTTACTACAGCTTGACATTGAAGCGTGTGCTTTGATGCTTAGAATAGGTGGGAGACTTTGAAGTTCCGATTTTGGTCGGGATGGAGTCAATAGTGAAATACCACCCTTTATCGTATACGTTTCTAACTTCGGACCAAAAGTACTGGTTTGAGGACAGTGTCTGGTGGGTAGTTTGAGTGGGGCGCTCACCTCCTAAAATGTAACGGAGGTGTTCAAAGGTTGGCTATCCCGGGATGGAAATCCGGGAGATAGTGCAAAAGCATAAGCCAGCTTTACTGCAAGACCTATACGTCGCGCAGTCGCGAAAGCGGGATTTAGTGATCCGATGGTTGCGTGTAGACGCGCCAAAGCTCAGCAGATAAAAGTTTCTCCGGGGATAACAGAGTGGTACCCCCCAATAGCCCAAATAGACGGGGGTGTTCGCTACCTCGATGTCGGCTCATCACATCCTGGGGCTGGAGAAGGTCCCAAGGGTTTGGCTGTTCGCCAATTAAAGTGGTACGCGAGCTGGGTTCAAACCGTCGTGAGACAGGTTGGTCCCTATCTACCGTGGGCGTACAAAGATTTGAGAGGATCTGTCCCTAGTACGAGAGGACCGGGATGGACTGACCTCTGGTCTACCAGCTGTCACGCCAGTGGCACCGCTGGGTAGCTAAGTCGGGAAGGGATAAACGCTGAAAGCATCTAAGTGTGAAGCCCACCTCAAGATTAGATCTAGATCTCCTGGAAGACTACCAGGTTGATAGGCTGCAGGTGTAAGTCCGGCAACGGATTGAGCCGAGCAGTACTAATGATCGTTAACTACTTCAGTTTTATTCTTTGGAAGCGCAATTTTTTGCGTTTCCAAAGGGCCGACTAGTAATTTTTAGGGAGTTTTATTCTTCCGTAATCACAAGTTCATACAAGATTTTTTTAAGAACGTCCGCCTCAGGCGGGCGTTTTTTTACTTTACTTTTTTTCAGTGTTATAAATCACGGCGTAATACAAACTTAATTGTATTTTTTTATTGATTTTTCTCTCACAAAGATTATTATGGTTATTTTCCCTCGTCAGAAAACTGATGATTTGAGGCAGAAGAAAATTCAAC
>CAISTG010000033.1 GCA_903888345.1 Candidatus Buchananbacteria bacterium
ATTAAGCTTAATTTCCTTATTCATAATTGGAAGCACCCATCTCAACCTTTCTTCGAGAGCATCCTGAGGTAGTTTCGTACACATAGTAGCTGATTTTGCCATACTTTTGGAAAAACCGCCATATGTATGTACACATTACCTCTGAACATTGACATTTTTTTAAAAAAAGAGTATAATGACAAAACATGAACCTTACAAATAGCAACAAAACCCCAAAGGACTCTCGCCAATGCTCGAAGACAAGTTGGACATTTGTACCAAATGTGGTCAAATCAAGTATATCCATGACAGAAATGCGCGTACTTGTCGTGAATGTCACGCACCATCATATCAACATAACCACCTGAAGCAAATTACTCGGAGGGACTCTGCTCATGAAGAAGACAGCTCAGTTGATAGTTATCGTCATTATGGCTGCCGCATTTAACGGTTGTCAATCAGTAAATTTGAAACGAGGTTGGGACTCGGTCCAGGTTAAACCGGTACACATTACCGTTGTCGAACGAGCGCCTATAGGTAATCAGCAACATTATTTACCAGCGCATGACTATTGGTATAAGCACCAGGATAATTATCACCCTGGGAAATAGTTCAATATTTATTAAAAAGCAACAAGGAGTGAAGATCATGATGAAAACAGCTTGGGTGGTAGTATTGATGGGTATTGTCATTTTGTCAGTTTCTGGTTGTGCCACTTCTGTTAGGGTGGTGCCGGATAATACCGTGACTACAGTTACGACCGATCCTAACATCGATCCTAATGATGGACCCTATGAGTATTCTGAAGGATTGACTAAAGTGACTATTTATGACCCCTATGATTATTATTTTTTGGAGGGTGGAATTATTTATCACTATGATCATTTTGCAACGACACGCATCGTCGTTGTTGGTCAGCCGCCGATGGACCGACCGATTTATCGTCACCGTATTCCCGAACATTATTATGATTCGCATCCGCCGTCAAGACAGCGGTTTCAGCGGTATGAGAATCAACAACGGAATAAGCCGCCGCGCTTTGACGGGCCGCCAGCGGGAACTGGTCAGCGACACGATCGAATGGATCCGCCGGCCTTTAGACCGAATCAACGACATAATGATAATGGGAAAACGCGGATACACAACGATAATCAGCTCACTGTCAAACCATCAGCTAATCCCAGTTTGATTCAGCCTAACGGACAACAGGGCAATCATCGCTCTGGGGTGCAACGCCAGGCTCCGACTCAGCGCAGTAACCGATCTGCTCCGCAGATGAATAATCAGCAGGCGCCAAATCGGGGCTCGGCTAGACCAGCAGGTGGCCGGCTCTCTGGCGGCAATTCCGGCGGTCAGCACAAGCGACGCTAGTACTTTAACTTTAACCGACGCTCTCATTTGAGAGCGTCTTTTCTTTTTGCCATTTTTCCACTAAGATACCTATATTATGAAAGTAATCGCTGATCTACATATTCACTCTAAATACTCGCGTGGTTGCTCGCGCGAGTTAATTTTAGAAAATATCGAAAAATGGTGTGAGTACAAAGGTATCAAGTTGGTTTCCACTGGCGACTTTACTCATCCCGCTTGGTTTAAAGAGATTAAGACCAAGCTAGAGGCTGCCGAAACAGGATTATACAAGTTAAGAGGCTCGGTCAGCTCTGTTCGCTTTATGGTTGGGACGGAGATTAGTTGTATTTATACGCAAGGTGGCAAGTGTCGTCGGATTCATCTTTGTGTAATGGTGCCCAGTATCGAAGTAGCCGAACTATTAAACTTAGAATTGACTAAGCGTGGCTGCAACTTGAAGTCCGACGGCCGGCCAATCATTGGCTTGTCAGCTAAAGCCTTAGCGCAGTTAGCTTGGTCAATCGACCCGAACTGTTTTATTTTTCCGGCGCATGCTTGGACGCCGTGGTACTCGATTTTTGGCTCGAAATCAGGTTTTGATTCTATTGCTGAATGCTTTGAAGAATTAAGTGATAAAATTTTTGCAATTGAAACCGGATTGTCTTCCGATCCGAAAATGAATCATCGTTTAACAAATTTAGATAAAATTTCACTAATTTCTAATTCTGATGCGCACTCCTTGGTTAATTTGGGACGCGAAGCGAATATTTTATCAGTAAAGGAATTAAATTATCAAAATATAATCAAGGCAATCAAAAGTAATAATAAAAAACAATTTCTCGCGACGATTGAATTTTTTCCGCAAGAAGGAAAGTATTATCTTGATGGTCATGCTGACTGTAATTATTCTTGCTTACCTCTAGAAAGTAAAAAAAATAAATATTGTTGTCCACACTGCGGTAAAAAATTAATTCTCGGAGTTTTGCATCGAATTGATGAGCTAGCTGATAGAAAAAAAATAGTTAGTGAAGAATATATCCCACAAATTAATATAATTCCCTTGCAGGAAATCATTGCTGCTACTTTTAAGGTCGGTAAGAGTTCTAAAAAGGTGCAACAAGAGTATTTAAACATTGTCAGTAAGATTCCTGAACTAGAGTGTTTAATTGAAACTGATTTCGTCAAACTAGAATCAATAACCTTGCCATTGATTGCCGACCATATCATGAAAGTGCGCCAGGGAGACGTTAAGATTATACCTGGTTTTGACGGTGTTTTCGGAAAAATCGCGATTGAGTAAGTTATATAAATAAATTTTACAATAAAAAAATCCACCCTCTGCGCATAAGGGTGGATTTTATTTTTTGAGAAAATTCTTATTTCTTTTTCTTTTTAGCTGCTTTCTTTTTAGCTACTTTCTTAACGGCTTTCTTAGCTACTTTCTTCTTAGCTGCTTTTTTCTTTGCTGCCATATGGGTGTTCACCTCCTTTCAATCTTCTTGCGAAAAAAATATTTTGAGAACTGAATGTACGCGCAAGATAATTTTTTAGATTAATGATCATTAGATAAATTTTTGTAATGCGCAAAATTTTTCTAACCTGATTTTATTATAGCACATTTTTTTTTATGCAACAATAGTTATCCACAGTTTTTTTGGTAATTTTATTTTTACATATGAAACGAATTCTTCTTCGTTATGAAAATATATTTTTTCTGTTTCTCCTTCGTTATATTGCGGGCAGTTTTTCTGATCATAGTCACGACAAATCTTTGGACGATCTTGATAATGTGCACATAATTTATTTTTTAATTTGCGGCAAGGAGTTTTAAATTCTAAATACCATTTATTATCATGGCCAATATAGACGCCGATATTTTGATGTAATAAAAACCAATGAATGTTTTCTACTTCATCTTTTGTGGTTGGTTTATCAATTTCGGTTGCGATGTAACGGCAACAAGCATCGCATTTCTGGCAGAGATCTTTATTAACGTGGTCTGACTTCATATTTTGTGTAATTAAAAAACCGCCTAATTTGGCGATTATTGGTGGATGGCTGAATAAAAAATAGAAAGATAATGATGGGCCTCCTTAGCCCGCCCGAGCGGACTTTAACCAATGGTATTTATTATGGTGGACGACAGAGGAGTCGAACCTCTGACCTTCTCAACGTCAATGAGACGCTCTAACCAACTGAGCTAGTCGTCCAGATTGTATTTAAATTATAGCAAATTTAGCCTATTTGTCAATATATTGTCGTGATTAACTTAATTTTTTCCAAAAATATGCCAAACTGCTATAATGTGATTACTTAAGAATTAACTATTATAATATGTCGCAGGAGTCAATAAACGTAAGTCAGTCGGGAAAGTTATTGGGTGAGCAGGTAAGTCGCGCGGTAGTGCTTAAAGATGAGTTATGTGAGATTATTGAAAGCAATCGTGAATTAGCTGAAGCTTTTGCTGTTTTGCGACGAGGTTATCCTGATTTAGAACTTAATCTGCAATCATCCGGACCGGAATTTCGAGCTGCTGCAAGTATTATTACTGATAAAATTGTTGCTGCTGCCATAAATAATCTATCGAAGACATCAAAAGTTACCGTTGTTTTGCCTTGGCGGAGCGCGTTAGCCTTCGCTGGGAGTTTTAAGAAGCTAAGCATTAATAATTTCTATCATTTGAGCTCCAAACGTGACGAGTTGACGCTGGAGACGATGGTTGATTTCGAATACGGTAAAATTGAGGCTGGCGACACGGTTTTTATTGCTGACCCGATGATTGGAACCGGCAACACGATTATCGACGCCATCGAACGGTTAGTCAGTCAAGAAGTTAAGGTTGAAAATGTCATTGTTGTCGCGGTTGTCGTAGCGCCACTAGGCATCTCGCGAATCAAAAAAGCTTATCCCGCCATAAAAATAATCGTCGGCTCACTTGATGACGGCTTAGACGATCAAGGCTACATCTACCCAGGCCTGGGAGATTTTGGAGATAAATATTTTGCCAAATTTTCAACTCAGGAGTTAACTGAATTGGTTGATTTACTTGAATTAGATGAAGTAACTGAAAAGAGACTACGCGAGCGAATGAGTAAGCAGGCGGAGAGTGTTTAATATCGCTAGCAGGCGATTTGGCAAATAAGCGTATACTCGCGTGTTAATGGTAGGCCCACGGGGTTTAGACTGGAACACTATAGAAAACATGATTATAAACTGGAAAGCGGTTATTGGGCGGATCAATCCAGCCTGCTTGCAGGTGGCAATCTAGTCGTTTATTGGGTTTTTAAGCACGCTGGGCTAGAATAGTCATTCATTTATTATTAACCATAAGGGTATGGAATATAGATGATTATTGTTGCCCGAGCCATAAATGAACAGTGGTGCGACTATTATACTACCATTATTAGCTTTATTCAAGCATTACTACATAACCATTACATTAGAATATTCTTTGTTTTATGGCTTAAACGGCATTTATCGTCTCCTAACAAGATAACTTATTACATAAGAATCATCAACAGAATTTGACTGTTTTATGCCCTGATTAGGTCCTAGCCACTTCAACAGGGTTAACACGGCGCCACGGGGCTCTAATGGGCAATTCAACCGTCAAAATAGTTACTAAATGATCACTTGCTAGCATCCCATAATTCCTCAAAAAACCTCAGGTAAGCGTCAGCGATGTGTTGATTTCTAATTTGAATAATCGTCGGCTCATCTTGGAAAATTTGAGTTATGACGGTATCTCCAAAAACATTATAGTTAGCTGGGTTCTGTATATTTCGTGGCATATTGCGAAATTGGTTCAATTTTGGATAGTCTTTAACTAATCGTTTATCTATTTTACTTTGAGTATACGAGACAATTTTCCAAACAATGTGCCGCTTAATTCTTATTTTTTCATAAAACTTATAAAATTCTCCCATCAACGAATACCAGGCATCGCCCACGCCACCTGCCACATAAATTATAGAATTATCGGGCAATCTTTTCATTAGACCCATATGGTAGGCCTGAAACTGCTCAGTTCCCTTAAATACCTCAATCAATTCATCGCGTTTTGCAATATCAAGTATAAATGACTTTATTTCTCGATTGGTCTGTGCTGTAAAAAATGTCGCAGTTTTTTCATCTTGAATTAATTCGCCATTTTTTAAAAATAAAATTCTATCAGCAACTGACATAGCAAACGACATATGATGAGTGACAATCACCATCGCATAACCATCCTTAGCCAAAGCCCGAATTAAATCTAATACGCCTTTAGTAAGCTCGGGGTCAAGTGCCGAAGTGATCTCGTCTAACAGTAATACCTCTGGCTTCATCATGACGGCTCGCAATAAAGCAATTCTTTGTCGCTGTCCACCAGACAAATGAGATGGATAATTGTCAGCAAAATCATTTAACTCAAAACGATTCAATAAAAATTTAGCACGTTCTAAAATTGATGATTTTGATTCTTTTAAATTTAAATTGGGAGCTAGAATTAAATTTTCTAATACGGTTAAATGAGGCCATAAAGTATAATCTTGTGGGACATAGCTAGCCAATTTTCCATCCTCCAGCCGAATTAATCCACTATCCATTATTTCTAGCCCTGCTAAAGCTCGTAATAAAGTACTTTTACCAGATCCACTAGCGCCTAAAACACAAATAACTTCCCCGCGATTGACGGTGACGGTTATATTATTGATGCCTCGA
The DNA here is from genome assembly GCA_903888345.1 of Candidatus Buchananbacteria bacterium. Classification (GTDB taxonomy): domain Bacteria; phylum Patescibacteriota; class Patescibacteriia; order 2-01-FULL-39-33; family 2-01-FULL-39-33; genus CAISTG01. The sequence continues at coordinate 6,031 of CAISTG010000033.1, forward strand.
AATTCATCATCACTAGGATATTTTTTTGTAATATTTTGTGCCTTAAGCATAATCTGTGACATACTTTTTCTGCATCCATGAAATAAATAAATGGAGGGGTGCTAAAATAATTAAGAAAAATACAACTATCAACGAATAAATTTCAACTGGTTTATAGATCATTGCATTAATAGTTTGGGCGACGCGGAATAGCTCAGGAACTGATATTAGGCTGGCCAACAAAGTATATTCTAGCATAGCCGCTTGTATTAATAATATTTGAGGCAAAGCACGACGTACTAATAATGGTAATTCAATACGATTAATAATTTGATTAGAGGACATGCCTAAAGTAATGCCTGACTCGCGATATGATTTTGGCAACAACTTAAGTTCCGAGCTTATAATCGCAGCGGTAGCGATTAAATTGACTGCTCCTAAAGCCAAAATAGTAGTCCAGAAAGGATTGATTACTACTCCTAATAAACTTTGCAATGGATAATGCAACCAGAATAGCAACACAAGTACAGGAATAACTTTAGTGATAAAACGTCCACTATTTATGATAATGGTTAAGCCAGGACTGTATCTGCCACCCAAAATACCCAAAAGGGTTCCAAACGGAACCCCAATGATGATGATACATCCCAACAGCTTTAAGGTGGTCAAAAAGCCCTGAAATAACAAATAATGATATTGAATCAATACCTGAAACATAATAATTACGATCAATGATTATTTATTTATTGAATAATCAGTGGCAACTCCATATTTTTGCAATATACGGTAAATTGATCCATCATTAATCATTTCATTTAGTGGAACATTCCACATATTGACCATTGAGTCTTCTCCTCGTGCAAAAGCAAAATCTAATCCATATTTGCGTACGGGAGTATTGCCAACTTGTTGAATTTTGCCAGGATTAGATTTTAGAAAATCATTTGCCGCAGACGGTTCAGCAAATTCTACATCACCTTTTTTATTAACGATGTTAAGAAAGACTTCAGCATAAGATGCGGTCTGTGGTAAAGTATTTAATTTAGCATTTGGGTAATCTTCTGCCGCAATAAATGTAGATAATTCTCCATCAACAGCACTAATAGTGACATCACTGGAGTTTATTTTGCTCAGGTCATTGTTGAAACGATTATCACCGGCTCGTACATATGGATAAAGTACGCTATTCATCGGTCCGATTGAAAATACAGCCTCACGCGCCCGAGCAGAACTAGGCCACATCTGAGTTCCTAATAAATCGTAGCGCTTGGTTTTCAGACCCTCAAGAGCCGATCCCCAACCAACCTCTTCAGTCCAGTTGGTTTTAATATTTAACCTTTTTGCAGCTTCTTCAATAATATCATAAGATACGCCCGATAATTTACCGGTAGTCTGGTCTTTTGACAATAATGGTGGGTATACAATATAACCAATACGAATTTCTCCGTTATTAATAACCTTATCAGCTACGGATTGCGCTTTGTTTTGACCAGAAGGAGTAGCCAGCTTAACAGTAATCAAACTGACAATCACTACTAATGCTATTATGCCAGCAACACCAAGCCATTTAACCGATACATTGTTTTGTTGTTTCATAATTATTAGTTATTTATTTTTTTTATTATAACACAATTTAAACTATAAAGAAAGAGCCAGCTTCAAACATTGAGTGCAGTACGGTTGACTGGGTTTTGGCAAATGAGGGTATTGTTTGTAAAGTCGGTGTTTCAAAAATAGTTGATCGCAATTGAAGCATTTCCAGACATTTGCATTTTGTCGCGGGATAAAGGGTTTCAAATAGTAGACACGGTGATTTGTATTATTAGGCATAGGAGCTGTGGTTAATAATAAGAAGCCGAGAGATCGCTGGTCTCCCGGCTTTCTTGTTTAGTTAAATATTTCTAACAAACCTACAATTAGGATAGTTTGAGCATCCCAAGAAACTACTGCCCGACTTGCCATGACGCTCTTTTAGTTGACTTCCGCATTTTGGGCAATTATTAGCTGAACCAAAAATGGCGGCAGAGTTACTGGAAGCTATAGTGGTTGGAGAGGACTTAGCACTATCGGCATGTGAGTTGCCTGATAATTCACCATTAAGTTGCGATTTGAGTTCGTTGTATAATTTGATGGCTTCAACAGTACCCTCGGTTCTAACATTAACGAGCGTGCTTTTCTCGATTACGTCTCCGTTAGCATTTCTTCTTATGTTGTAACTGATTTGAATTGGATTGTAGGTATTTTCGTTAATCGTCATATAGCTACCTCCCCATTAACAGCGCCATACACTCTGGGCTGTTCATTAATTCCTTGGCACTTATAACAGAGTACTGACAGCGGATCATAGCCAAAGAATCTCAAGTTATATGTGCTGATTCTACCGCCACAGCGAATGCACTTCATAATTGGTGCGGGCGTTCTGGACCAGTTGTTATTAAGTAAGTCCGACAATACGCTCTCAGTGAGAATTTCTTTGTTTCTCAGCTGATGCCTGTTTAGTTTTTGCTTGAACATAGATTTGAGTTAATTAATTTTTTCGCATTGATAGGGTAAGAAAAATAAATGGCAAGTCCTAGGTATTTTTCTTAATTGACCATTGGGTTCATTTTTCTCAATAAACACAATTGATTTGAGCGACCTTTCTCCTTTTTTTACTTTGTACCCACGCTTAGTCGCTTCTCTAAAGGTAAGGGCGTTTGAAGCTGGGTCGTACTGCGCTGCTGCCTCAGACCCAAAGCGATCCTTAATCTGACATCGAACCATCTCTGCCGTGCGTTGACTGCCTGACCAATTTGTAGCCAGGACTTCACTTACACTTTCCATAGACTTGCTCCTTTCTTAACCAAAAAAACCACCAGAGTTATTGGCGGAATTATTGGAATATTATTAGTAAATGACCTTAGAATTTAAGATCAAAAATACAGTGGTATGGGAAATCTTTAGTTTGGTTGGGTGGGAGTTGTTTGAATTGGGTCCCCAGCGGTGGCTGGGTTCCATGAGGTAACCATTCCATCTGCTTCCGGAAGACTTTTTAAAAAATTTTGCACATTTTTTTTATGACTTATGGTAAAATAAAATCAACAGAGTAACTAAAACTATAATAAAATGCTAAAAATTGAACAATGTAGAAAGTTAAATATCAGTTCGCTTGATACTAATGACGGCTGCTCCCATATAGCTGAGGCAGAGTGCGATGGCCAGAAGTTTCCCGTGGCTTATGCTTTTGATCTTAATGATGATTCTAGGGTGGTTAATATTTCTTTCCAGTCCAACAACAAAATACAAAAGCAAACCATAGCAATAGAAATGGTAGAGTTGCCGCTGGGAGATAAAGCGTATTTTGGGTGTGATTGCGGCAAGAGGTGCTCAATATTATACCAGAAGCCAGATGGAGGAGTATTTGCTTGTCGTGAGTGCCATAAGCTGGTGTATGAAGTTAAAACAATCAACAAGAATCTTATGGGCGGAGTACTGTACAAGATGAACAGACTAGAGTGCTTATTGCAGAAAAGGAAGAAAATCAACCATATTTTTTATGACGGGAAACCGACCAAAAAAGTGGCGCAATTCATCCATCTTCGCGAGAAATGGTGTGTCTAAAACAAATTTAAGGTATAAGTACAAAAAAAAGGAAAATAATAATCAATACAATATTTACTAAAATTCTTAAATAATGCCAATAAATAAGGCCTTGATCACTATTTTTAGATATTCCGACCAATAACCACTTGTTTTTTGGGGCTGAATTCATTTTTACTCGTGCTATAATCAAATTATATGAAACGGTTATGACAGCCAACTGTCCGAAGAAATCGGCTAATAAGCTAAATTCTTCGTACAACCTAGAGCTCTAGTAGTCAAGGTTTAACAACAAGACTACCACAAACTATTGTTCCAATAACAATAGCCATTACAAAAAGTAATGGTGGATTTTTTATTGGACGATAACCTCAACTTATTAATCAAATCGTTCAAAGAACGGTCAGATTAGCCTAATTACACTAGGCTATCTTAAATTCGCCCTTATCGGCGTAAAAAAGATATGAAATTATCTCCAATCCAAGCTATTAGGCTTAAATGCATTGAATGCAAAGCAGATGAAGTAGCAGAAGTCAGAAACTGCGATTTTTATGATTGCGTTTGTTGGCCATATCGCCTGGGAAAGAACCCCGCCAGAAAGGGCGTGGGAGGCAACCCAAATCTCAAGATGAGTGATAGTACCAAAAAAGGTACATCTAAGCCTAACTACCCCTCTGAGTTGGCAAAAAATGACCAAAACACCCCTTCTAGAACGAAGATCCTCACACCTTTAAACACCATTAGAAAGGAATGTTTGGATTGTATGCGAGGTCACCGAGATATGATAAGGGATTGCTCTGAGGGCTGTGCCTTACATCCCTTCCGCTTTGGTGAAAATTCAAAGCCAAATGAAGTCGATAAAACTCAATAAGCAACCACTCAAATGATTTGAAGCCACGGTCATGAACAATCCGATATCGCAAGGCATATCGTTTGAAGAATTCAAAAAAGCCCTCGGAGAGACCGCGGACAAATATTCTGACGCTCAAATTGATGAGTTATGGCGTTTATGTGACCATTTGGCAGACATTGTTTTCACTGACTGGCTTAATAAGGTTAATACGGTATAATGTGTAGTAAAGACATTAAAATATAGTTTCTAAATATGAAAACAGAACCAGCCAAAAAAATCATCAACTGCGTCGTACAGTGTCGAGTCAGCTCCCTCAAACAATCGCATGAGGGCGAGAGTTTAGAAACTCAAGAAAAGGATTTGCGCCGGCTGGCCGCGGCTAGAGGGTGGAATATTGTACCTAATGATATAGTTTGGAGTACTGCCATATCTGGTAGAAAAACCGATCGTGATGACTTTATGGAAATTATCGCCTATATAAAAAGTCACCCTGGATTCGTCGACAATTATGTTTTCAAGTCAATTGATCGTGCCACACGAGCAGGAACCGGTGAGTACACCAGTATGAAAAATGAACTTTCTAAGTATGGCGTGCAGATGGTTGATTACAACGGCGTTATTCAGAAATCAATAAATACTCTTGAAAATTATGGCCTGGAATATCCCTGGAGCATCTACTCACCTAGTGAGATAACTGAAGGCGTGTTGGCGACAACTGCCAAACAAGAAGTTACCACTATTCTAACCAGGCTGATAGGCCAAGAAATAAACCTAACTAACCAGGGGTATCACGCAAGGCGTCCGGCTGAGGGCTATCTCAATAGCAGGATTTATGTTGATGGAAAAAAGAAAACGATTCAAATTCCAGATCCTGAGCGAGCAAAATTTTACATTTCTATGTTTGAATTGCGCGCTCAAGGTCTTAAAGATAAAGAGATAGTCGACCGAGTAAATGCGATGGGGTATCGTTCGCTGGCTCAAAATAAATGGAACAAGGAGCACTCAAAAATAATCGGCCAGATGGGTGGCAAACCATTATCTATCAAACAACTGCAACGGCATATTAAGAATACTATCTATGCCGGGGTTATCTGCGAGAAATGGACTCGCTTCAAACCAATTAAAGTCCAGTACGATGGTCTTGTTAATATTGATCTATGGAACCAAGCTAATCGTGGTGGCGCAAATCTTAGAGAAAATCTTGACGGAAGCATTGAGTTTGTGGCAATCGCAACAAGTAAGACGGGCGAATTTAGAAACAGAAATAATCCACTATTCCCGTTTAAGTTCGTTCTCTGTCCGAAATGCCACCAGCCATTTTGCGGTAGTGAACCGCGAAATAGAGTTGGTAACAAAATTCCATACTACCATTGTTCGCGCGGCCATAAATATTTTGGCATTCCAAAAAATACTTTTGATAACAATGTAAAACAATATATCAGCAATCTAAAATTTAATCCCGATATTCTAAACGCGCTTGAAGCAACCTTCATGGCGAAGTACCGTCAGCGAGAAGCGGAGATCGTGCAAGCTTCTGGAAATATCCATCATAATATTGCTGAATTAGAAATAGAACAGAAAACAAAACTAGAAGCACTAGCTCTTTCCAAAAGCGTAGTCGTGCGCGAGAAATTTGAACAGGAGATTGACGCGCTAGAAGTCAGGATAATAGAAGCCGGTCGGCAATGCGACATAATCAAAATAAGCCGTGATGATATCAAGGCTTTTATGAGGGAAGCAAAATTAATAATGGAACACCCAGCAGAAACCCTATTAAATCAAGGGGATATGCGTGTTCAGCGCGAACTTTTTGGGCTTGTTTTTGAAGAGTTGCCTAACTATGAGGAAATAGTTAATGGAACACCCAAATTGTCGCTAATTTTCAATCTTTCTTCGGCTTTTACAACCAATGAAAGACAACTGGTAGGCCTGGATGGAATTGAACCATTCGTCACTCTACGTTAATGTAGTCCGTAGCCGTTAGGCGGAGGATAATAGTTGAGTGCCGGCGGAGGCCGGCTCCAGAACATATTGCCAGCCTGGAGTCCGGTTCATCCGGACCTGGCAAATAAGCGTATACTCGCGTGTTAATGGTAGGCCTGGATGGAATTGAACCATCGACATCTACGTTATAAGCGTAGCGCTCTAACCCCTGAGCTACAGGCCCTTAATCTAGCTATATTTTAATAGAATTCGCCATAAAAATCAAGTTAACCACTTGACTTTTTTGCTTATTTAAGTTACAATTTAGTTTCATATCAAGTTGTGCTACAATTAAAATATGGAGAAAAATGAGCAAAAATTGATTAATTGGCAGAAGCAGATCAAAGATTTGCCTGAGTTTGTGTTTATTGCGAAATTATTTGAGCAATTTCCTCAATCGGAGGTGTATTTAGTTGGTGGTGCTGTTAGGGATATTATCTTAGAACGTCAAACTAAAGACTACGATTTTGTGGTGAAGTGTGTTCTAGCCAAAGAGCTAGAAGATTTTTTCTCTAAATTAGGAGAAGTTAATCTGGTCGGAAAAAGTTTTGGCGTCTTTAAGTTTGTTCCGACTGGCTTTCATATCGGCGATAATCTAACTGAAGCCTTTGATATTGCCTTACCACGGACGGAAGTTGCCGGCATGAGTGGCGGTTATAAGGATTTCGAAGTTCAAAGCGACGCTAACTTAAATATTGAAGCTGACTTATCGCGCCGCGATTTTACCATTAATGCCTTGGCGTGGAATTTAAAAGAGCAAAAAATCGTTGATGAATTTTCTGGTTTACAAGATTTAGAAAATAAAATTATTAAAGCGATTGGTGATCCGGCGCAAAGATTTCAAGAAGATTATACTCGAATGTTACGTGCGATCAGATTTTCTTGCCAGTTAAATTTTACCATTGAAGCTAAAACTTTCGCCGAAATTAAAACTAAAGCGAAAAAAATTAAAACGATTGCACCGGAGAGAATTAATGAAGAGTTTACTAAAGTGATTATGTCGACGCGAGCGGAAGAGGGGATTAGAATGATGCAGGAAATTGGATTGCTAACTGAACTTATTCCGGAATTAGCGAGTAGCTCAGGCGTGACACAGAATCGCCATCATATCTATGATGTTTATGAGCACAGTGTCCGCGCATTAGGAGCGGGAGCACAACGTGATTACAAATTAGAAGTTCGTTTAGCTGCTATGTTGCACGATATCGGCAAACCGCAAACCAAAGAGGGGGAAGGCGAAGAATCAACTTTCTATAATCACGACATTGTTGGTGCGAAGATCGCCAAGAAAATTCTTAAACGCTTAAGTTATTCTAATGATGTTATAGATTATACTGTCCACTTAGTCCGTTATCATATGTTCTATTATGCTTTAGACATTGTTTCTGATTCAGGAGTGAGAAGATTGCTGTCGCGGATTGGTAAGGATAATATTGATGACTTTATTAACTTGAGAATCTGTGATCGCTTAGGTATGGGCCGGCCTAAAGCCAAGCCGTGGAAATTGATGGAATTAGAACGCAGATTTAAAGAAGTTCAGTTAGATCCGATTACGCCGAAAATGATTGCGCTCAAAGGCGATGAATTGATGCAGTTACTGAAGATTACCCCAGGACCACGAGTTGGCTTAATTCTTAACGCGCTCTTGGGAGAAATTCTAGAAGATCCAAAGAAGAATGATCATGACTACTTAGTAACTCGAGCGCAAGAAATTAATAAGTTGAGTGATGCAGAGTTAAAACAATTAAATCCCGATGTAAAGTTTTACGAAGAAGAACGCAAACGGGAATTACATCAAGAAAAGTAAGTACAATAAAAAATCCGCAGTTGTCTGCGGTTAATGTGCGCTTAAAAGTTATTTGCCTTGTTAATGGCGGAGCTTCTAAATTCCGCAACTTCTTGATCGGTGGCGACTTGCGAAAAGTCCTGATTCCAGGCGTTTCTCAGGAAATCAATGGATTTAGTTTGAAAGTAGGAATAATTACCATCTTCCCAAAGTCGGACCATAGTTACTTGTTTATTGTAATCAACACGATCAACGCGATCAATAGCCTTGATGGCAAAAAATTGACCGCAACAATGGTAATATTTTCCTACCTCGGGTTTCATCATTGTTGTTCTCCTTTTTTAAAATCGTTAATATACTTATCTAATGAACATATATGTCAAATAAAATTATCACAATTGACCAAGAAAGTAAAGGGGAGCGTTTAGACCATTTTTTGGTTAAAACTCTTCCAGATTTTTCTCGTTCAAAAATTCAAACCATGATTAAGGAAGGCCTAGTGTCAGTTAATGGCAAAGAGGCCGCTGTTCATCGTTTCCTGAAAGAGGGCGACAAGGTTGAAATTTTGAAGCAACCCTTAGAATTGTCTGAGAAAGCTGCCAAAAAAGCGCGTCCCAAGAAGGAATTCGTTGAGGATCCTTTGATTGGTCGCGGAATTTGGAAAAAGATCAAGATCGTTGATGATACACCAGAATTCTTGGTCATTGAAAAACCGTCGGGAATTTTAGTGCATCCGACCAGCAAAGGTGAAACCAATACCTTGATTGATTGGGCTGTTTCAAAATATCCAGAAATTGCTAAGATTGGTGATGAACCAGGACGAGCTGGTATTGTTCATCGTTTAGATAAAGAAGTTTCGGGCTTAATGGTAATTCCAAAAACTTTGGCCTCATTTGAAAACATCAAACGTCAATTTAAAATTAGAACTATTGATAAGAAATACATCGCCTTAGTTTATGGTCGTGTTAAAAATGAAACTGGAGAAATCAATTTTCCCATTAGTCGCTCGGTTTCTAAATCGGGCATGTTTGCCGCTTTGCCACTGGGATCTGAACTAGGCAAGGCCGCTAAAACTATTTATCATATTAAGCAAAAGTTCATTAATCATACTTTGCTTGAAGTAGAAATTATGACTGGTCGAACTCATCAAATCAGAGTTCATCTTTTGGCTATGGGTCATGGTATTGTCGGAGATCCTTTATATAAAAATAAAGGCATTAAAGAAAGAGGCGTGCCAGAGAGAATTTTCTTACATGCTGCTAGTTTGGCTTTTAATGATTTAGAAGGCGTGCGTCATCAGTATACTAGCGAATTGCCGGGAGGTCTTAAAGATTATTTGAAAAAAGTTAAAGCCTAAGGGCATGCATCATGGAGTATGGAACATGGATCATACATCATGGGACATAGAAAGGCTAGCAAAAAAAACACCGCGGAAATTTCTGTGGTGTTTTTTGTAATCTATTTTTTTAGAATTTTGGCTCGTTCTAGAACCTGCCGTGGCGTGTATTTATAGGGATGTAATTTGCCTAAGGCTTTTAACGCTTGTGCTTTGGTTATAAAGCCGACGGTTACTTCACGCGCCAGTCTAGTGCTGTCAGGATGAAATCCTAGTAGTCGCTTAGCCATGCGTTCCATTGATCGGGCGTAAAGACAAGAATTAGAATTAGATTCAATAAAATCTTCAAATTTTGGCGGTTCCCAGCCTAACTTGTCTAAGATTTTTTTCGTTTCCTTGCTGTTTCGTTGGAGTATAAACGGTAAATGAAAAACATAAACTGGTCGACTATTTTTTGTCGGCTGTAATTTTCTGACCCCTGAGACTTTGTAGTTAGAGCCCTTTTGGGCGGCACTGAGATTAGTCCATTCATTAATTCCCAAAATCATCACATTAACGCCGCGTTTAATGGCCTCACCATAATAAGAACGAACGACCATGCGGCGGCAGAGTTGGCAAGATCGGACAAATATCGGTGAATGTTGACATTTAACCGAATAATGTTGACGTCCTTCTTGATAGGCGCGTTGAAATTTTAGTTTGGTTTCGAGAGTAAATGGTTCCTCATAAAGTCGAACCGTTTTCTCATAAGAGGCTAGATCAATTTTTCGGATATAGGAACGGATGTCAATAACTTCATGATCAACCTTAAGAAATTTCGCAGTATGTTTGGCTCGCGGTATTGTTGTTTCTGGTAAATAGCCTAAGTTATGCGTAATGGCGAGTGGCGTAAAGCCCATTTGCTTAATAGTGTGAAGAGTGGCAGTGCTATCTTTGCCTCCGGAAATTCCTACTAAGACGTCATGTTTACCTCGGCCTTTGCCAATAAATGACTTTAGAAATTCTAATTCTTTTTTAAGATGTTTTAAATCAAGGTGTTGTTCATAAGCGCTGCAAATATGGCAATAGCCATTTTTATCAAATTTGATGGCGGGATTGCGGCCAGTATTAACGCAGCGTTTGCACATTCTGGTTAAACTTTCATGTTTGGCTAAAATATTTTTAACCGTCTGCGCAATATTATTAGTTGAGGTATTGATAGCCAAGTCCGCAACTTTTTTAATATTTTTTGTCTTATATAATTTTTGTTCAGTTTTGATCTCAATTTTGGCTTGTTGTTTGGTATAATCGCGATCTCGCATTAATCTTTTGATTAAATCTTTTTCACTTGTCTCTAAATATATGACAATGTCGTTATGAAGACGGCAATATTTAGCATTATCGAGTCCGCGCAAGCCGGTAAAAACAATATTTTTATATTTCGGATTTTCCACATACAATCTATGTAGAGCGCGAGCAATAAAATCTGGCGAGTATTGATGTTGTAGCTTAGTAAAAGTTTCTCGAGCTTGTTCGCGGCTAACAGTCGAATATTTTTTGGTTGCTAACTGATCTAAATTTTCTAGCAAAGTCTTTTCATTAGGTAATTTCTGATAATTGGCGGCAATAGGAAAAATAACCGCAGTAGCAGCTTCGATTGTTTTGCAATTTAATCGACGAGATAGTTCTTGAGCAATGGTAGTTTTACCACTGCCTGGTTCTCCAAAAATTACAACTCTGTTCATAGTTTGGATATTAGTATTACCGTTATTATAGCACAAGGATGGGGTTATAAAAATTTGATAAATAATAAAACGCCATCATTATTTGATAGCGTTTTATTGGAGTAGATTCCCGCCTGCGCGGGAATGACGGTAGGACTAATTACATCATGCCGCCGTAACCGCCCATGCCGCCACCCATACCAGGCATACCGGCACCTGCGTCGTGATTACATCCGGATTTGGCTGGAGCTTCACAGACGGCGCATTCGGTTGTCAGAATCATGGCCGCAGCAGAAGCAGCGTTTTGTAAAGCACTGCGAGTAACTTTAGTTGGATCAACAATACCGGCAATCACTAAATCTTCGTATTTGTTGGTCAAAGCATTATAACCCATATTGTCGGTTAACTTTTTAACTTCTTCAACTACGACATCGCCCTTAGCACCGGCGTTATTAGCGATTTGTTTCAGTGGCTCTTCAATAGCGCGGGCCAAAATATCGACGCCAATTTTTTCGTCACCTGAAACATTTACATTATTCAGCGCTTTAGCGACACGAATTAAAGCGGTGCCGCCGCCAACGACAATACCTTCTTCAATCGCGGCTTTGGTCGCAGCTAAGGCGTCCTCAATGCGCAATTTCTTTTCTTTCATTTCAGTTTCGGTGGCGGCTCCTACTTTAATGACGGCCACACCACCGGACAGTTTAGCTAAGCGTTCTTTTAATTTTTCTTTATCAAAATCAGAATCGGATAATTCAATTTGCTTATAGAGTTGGGAAATACGCTCATCGATAGCGGATTTATCGCCCTTACCATCAATAATAGTCGAGGTTTCTTTGGTAGAAATAATTTTGCTCGCTTGGCCTAAATCACCTAAGTCAGCATTTTCTAATTTTAATCCCAGTTCTTCAGTAATCACTTTAGCACCTGTAACGACAGCAATGTCATTAAGCATTTCTTTGCGTCGATCGCCAAAACCCGGAGCCTTAATCGCTAAAACATTGAAACTACCACGCAACTTATTTAAAACTAAAGTAGTTAAGGCTTCACCATCAACATCTTCGGCAATAATTACTAATTCTTTGCGACCAGTTTGCGCAATTTTTTCTAGTAAAGGCAAAATAGTTTGCAAGGAAGAGATTTTTTTGTCGGTCACTAAAACTGGCACATCAGCATATTCAGCTTCCATGCGTTCAGTATTGGTAATCATGTAAGGGGAGAGATAACCCTTATCAAATTGCATGCCCTTAACAATTTCTTTTTCGACGCCGAAAGATTGGCCTTCTTCAACAGTGACGACACCGTTATTGCCGACTTCCTCTAAGACATCAGCGATAATTTCACCCACCGCTTCATCATTAGCAGAAATAGATGCGACTTGGCGCTTCTCTTCACGAGTAGAAATCGGTTTGCTAATTCTTTTGAGTTCACCGACTAAAGCGGTCACACCCTTTTCGATACCGTGGCGTAAAATAATCGGGTTAGCGCCGGCAGCCACATTCTTTAAGCCTTCACCGACAATCGCCTGAGCCAAAACAGTGGCCGTAGTAGTGCCATCACCAGCGACGTCATTAGTATTGCTAGCAACTTCTTTAATTAATTCGGCGCCCATGTTTTCAAATTTGTCTTCCAATTCAATTTCTTTGGCGATGGTGACGCCGTCATTAACAATTTGCGGTGCGCCATAGCCTTTGTCTAAAATTACATTGCGGCCCTTCGGTCCCAAAGTGACTTTAACGGCATTAGCTAATTTATCAACACCAGCTTTTAATTTAGCACGAGCATCATCATTAAATAATATTTGTTTTGCCATATAGTGAATTTATTGTTTTGTAATTATATTTTTATATTTTCATTCCTTTTCCCGTCCACGTCTTGCGACCATTAGAAAATATTGTGCCAATTTTAAACGGGAATGAACGGCCGATAGGCAAATCAAAACAGCGACAGCGTTTTTGATTTAGTGAATGTAGTTTAAAATTTGGCCATGATTTTCTCCGGTCGCGATTCTTGCTCCACTTCTTCTAAAGAAGTGGAAAGAGGGATTTATTCAACCACTGCGAGTAAGTCATCATGTCCCAGAATCTTGTATTCATGGCCGTCTTGCTTAACTTCGTCACCAGCGTATTTGCTATAAATAACTTTTTGGCCAATTCGGAGGCTTAATTTCTCCAATTTTTCGCCAGTTCCCAAGGCAATGATTTCACCTTCAGCTTTCTTTTCTTTAGCGGTGTCAGGCAAAATAATACCCGATTTAGTCATTTCCTCTTCGGGAGTGGCAGCAACCAAAACTCGGTCGCCAAGTGGCTTGATGTTCATAATATTTAGTCTTTAATTATTATTAAATTTAAACAAAAAATGGTTATAGGTTATATTCACTATTAGCACTCCAATAGTAAGAGTGCTAACTGCTTAACTGCTATTATTGTAGTTTCAGATCGAATATTTGTCAAGATATTTTGAGATTAAAATGAGTTGATTTTCTGCGCCAAAATGTAGTATAATATAGAGACATCAATAAATTTAATAATATACCAAATCAGTTTAAAAAACTAATAACTTGGTTATTAGCTTTTTTGATAAAAAGGCTATTTAACTTGGGATTTCTTCTTGGTCGGTCTTTTCGATGGCTGGGATTTTGGCTGTCTCCTTTGGGACGGTTGATTTTTAAATCGGTTATTTTGCCATTATATGGACAGTATCTCTGGATTAAATTAAACACCAAGCGGATTGCGCCCAAAAGAATTGATCGTTTACTATTAATTTTAACTAACAAGTATTTAATTCATGTCTTGGTTATATTCATCGGCGTCGGTGTAGTGGTTTCTAATTCATTGGCTTACGAAAGTAAGGATGATTATGGTCAAAACTCATTGATGTATAAATTGGCCGGTGTGAGTGATTTAGAAATTATTGAAGACAACACTACGATCGACGATACAAAAAATTATAATTATCAAGATCAAGGCACCTATTTGGAGGGAAATTCATTTTCTCAAGACAATGGTAGTGATAGTGATAATATTTTTTCTGATCAGGCGACGACCCAGGGTGATTTGGCCTTAGTTAAACCCGATATTGTTTCCACTGGTGATGCTAAAGCGCAGATTGGCAGTATCCGCGAGTATTTCGTGGTTGAGGGTGATACTATCTCCAGTGTAGCGCGAAAATTTGGAGTTACCATTAACACCGTAATGTGGGCCAACAACTTATCATTCTCGTCCTATGTGAAGCCTGGCCAACGTCTAGCAATTCCTTCAGTTTCAGGTGTTATTCATAAAGTGGCTAAGGGTGACACGCTTGGTAAAATTGCTATTACTTATGGTATTTCCAGTGGCGCTATTAAAGAAGCTAATGGTTTAGCGGATGACAACTTAACTTTGGGAACTACTTTGATTATTCCTGGTGGTAAGATCATTGAAACTGCCAAACCAAAAGCGACTATTACTAAGACGACAACAGCGACTAAGGCCCCAGTCAAATCGACTTATGAAAATTCTGAACCGTTAGAAAGTTCTGGCCGTATGGTTTGGCCAGATTCATGTCGTCGTATTTCTCAGTATTTCAAGGGTTGGCGCCATACTGGACTAGATATCGCCTGTCCTTGGGGTAGCGCGTTATTTGCCGCAGACGCTGGACGTGTCTCTCGGGTTCAATATGGTCGCACCGGGTATGGTTATAATGTTATCATTGATCATGGCGGTGGTATTCAGACTCTGTATGGCCACATGAGCGCTATTGACGTTGTTGTCGGACAGTATGTGGGCAAGGGCGAAGTAATTGGCGCCGAAGGATCGACCGGTCGTTCTACTGGCCCCCACGTTCACTTTGAGGTCAGAGTTAATGGTTCTATGGTTAATCCTTTGAGCTATATCCGCTAATTTGGCACACATTGACAGGTGGGTTAATTTAAAGTAGTATAAACTATCAGTTAGATCTTTAACACTTCAACCTTCAACCAGGAGACCATTAAAATGGCGATTCAAATCCGGTGTTTTAAGTGCGATCGGCAATTCTTAATGCGGTCGGATAATGCTGAAGCCCTAGCTATCGAGTTTGATAATCACTTGATCAAGGTCATTTGTCCTCAATGTGGTTACAGTAACTATGAATTTTTACTCACGGATGAGTCGAGATTCGGCAAAACATTTGCGGGGTCGGTAGGAGCTGAGCATCAGCAGGTAATTAATTTTGATCAAACCGATGTTGAACTTGCCGATGCTGACGAAAACTGGAGCGCCGTGGATCAAATGGTCTTTGATTTTTATCAGGACCATCTGCCGGAAGTTAGCGGCACTTATTGTCCGGTCCCAGTGCTGGATAATCAGGGTCGTGCTATTGGAGTCTATAAGGTTATTGGTCAGCCTAGCCCGGAAGTCTATGAACGTATGTTTAAGCCTGACAAGTATCGTGACTCAGTCCCGAATACACTGGGTAGAGATCAATGCCCGGGAGATGCTCTGGATGAGGTTTCCGCCACTGAACCGGCAGATGTCGGTGGAATTTTTGGCGGGGTGACTATGCCGGAGAAATAATAATGTACAATTATAAAACCGCTGACGGAAATTCGTCAGCGGTCTTTTTTCATTCAACTTTTGGCCGATACTGTAAGGCTTCAGCGAGGTGGTCGATGGTGATGGTTTCGCTGTTTTCTAAGTCAGCAATGGTTCGTGCTAATTTTAAAATTCTAAAATAGACTCGCGGTGACAAGTGGAAAGATTCGATGGCGGATTTGAGTAATTGTTTGGTAGCGTCATCAGTGACGCAATATTTTTCGGTCAAAGCGGAAGTCATTTCGGCGTTAGAAAATATTTTGTCATTCTTAAATCGTTCCAGTTGAATATTTCTAGCTGCTTGAATGCGTCGCCGGATAGTGGCTGAATCTTCGGCATTGAAAGTAGTGGATAGTTCTTCAAATTTAATTCGTGGCACTTCAATATTAATATCAATGCGATCTAAAAGTGGTCCGGAAACCCGTTTTTGATAGCGGATAATATCCGATGGTGTACAGCTGCAAGATTTTTCGTTGTCATTAAAGTAGCCACAGGGGCAGGGATTCATGGCGGCAGCGAGTAAAAATTTAGCGGGAAATTTTAAGGTACCAGCCGCGCGAGAAATAGAAATCATGCCATCTTCGAGTGGCTGACGCAGATTTTCTAAAACTGATTTCGGGAATTCTAAAAATTCGTCTAAGAATAAAACGCCACGATGGGCTAAAGAGATTTCGCCTGGTTTGGGCCAAGCACCACCACCAACTAAAGAAATGCCGGAAGCAGTGTGATGCGGAGAACGAAAGGGGCGATTGATAATTAAGGGTTCACTGCTGGTTAGTTGGCCGGCCGCGGAATAGATCTTGGTAACTTCAAGTGATTCGGCCAAAGTCATTTGCGGCAAGATAGATGGTAAGGCTTTGGCGAGCATGGTTTTGCCAGATCCTGGTGGACCAGACATGAGAATATTATGATTACCGGCAGCAGCAATTTCTAGGGCGCGCTTGGCCGAATTCTGGCCTTTGATATTTTTAAAATCAGTAGAAAAATTTGTGGCAACATTGAACTCAGTAATTTCTTGGCGCGCCTGGTCGATAAATTCTTGACCATTGAGAAAACCAACCAATTGTTTGAGGGTTTTAACGGGATAGATATTGATTTCTTGAACCAAGGCGGCTTCTTTGGCATTGGCAGCCGGTAAAAAGAGATTAGTGATGCCCCGTGCTTGGCACATTAAAGCGATGGAGATGATTCCCGGCACGGGACGGACCTCGCCACTGAGACTCAGTTCGCCAATAAAAAGTGAATTATCGATTATTGTATTGGTATTAATTTGACCAGATTTTAAGAGACAGGCGACGGCAATCGGTAAGTCGTAATAATTACCAGATTTTTTGAGATCGGCGGGGGCGAGGTTGATAATGACATTGCCTCGGGGGAAGCTGAGATCAGAGTTTTTGATGGCACTACGAACGCGGCTTTTGCTTTCATCGACAGTTTTGTCAGCCAGGCCGACAATAAAAAAACCCGGCTGGGAGTGCGGGGAGTGATCGGCTTCAACAATCACCGGTTCGGCATCAAGGCCGATAATGGCGCAGGCAAGGGTTTGAACTGACATGGTTTGTTAATTTGTTAATATTATAGCATATTAGGCCATTTTACAATAAATTATTATTTAGCAAAATTTTTGCTTGACTTTTTTGTTAAAATAAGTTATTATTTGAGAGTAAATTTAAGACGAAAATAAGTAAAAACTATGGCTACTAAAGAAAATATCACGAAAGATTGGCAAGCAAAGATCCTGCCTTTAGTGAAGGCTGGCGTGACTGTCAAGGTTCATCAGGTTATCAAGGAAAAGAACACCAAAGGTGAAGAAAAAACTAGAATTCAAATTTTTGAAGGTATTGTTTTGTCGCGTAAAGGTGGCGTTGGTAAATCTGCTACGATTACTGTCAGAAAAATCGCTTCCGGCGGCGTTGGCGTTGAAAGAATTTTCCCAATCTGGTCTCCTGCAATTGATAAAATCGATTTAGTTAAAGAGGCTAAAGTTCACAAAGCTAAACTTTATTATCTTAAGGATTATAAAAAGAAGTTGTCCGAAAAACAAATCAAAGGTTAATTTTATTTTACCACTGTTAACCCCTATTCTGGGGTTAACAGTATTTGCGGACGTGGCGGAATTGGTATACGCGCAGCCTTGAGGTGGCTGTGGTCGCAAGGCCTTGGAGGTTCAAGTCCTCTCGTCCGCATTGAGATTTAGCACGCCTAGCTCAGTTGGTTAGAGCATCTCGTTTACACCGAGAGGGTCAGGGGTTCGAATCCCTTGGCGTGCACATAGAGTCTACAGTAAGTGAGTAAATTAAAATAAACTAAATTATTTTTGGTTACGGGTTTAGGGATTCGAAACCCTTGACTAGTATATATTTTTTGATTAAAATACTTATGCAAATCATCATTGGTATCTTAGTAGTTATTGTCGGATTTTATATGGCTTATCGCCCGCGATTTTTTGTTGAATTTCTCGGACATCAAGCTTGGGCCGAAAAAATCTTTCAAGTTTATGATGATGAGTTAGCTTATAAGTTGATCGGTGTAATTGTAATATTCTTGGGAGCCTTGATTATGACAGGATTAGTCTGGAATTTGCTCGGTTGGGTCTTGTCACCAATCATTCGTAACGGCTAATAGATAAAATTTAATACGGGCCCTTAGCTCATTTGGTAGAGCACCTGCTTTGCAAGCAGGGGGTGATCGGTTCGAGCCCGATAGGGTCCACAAAATAATATGAGACGCCTGTGATTACTGGCGTCTTTTATTAAAAAGTCGGCGAGTGAGCGAGGAAGTCAGGCTATGGTCCACAATCAACTTGTATTGGGGGAAAGTTAATTTAGTCCACTTCTATTTTTTTAATCTCTTATAAACAAAAGAGGAGGCCAGATCAATGGGGCCAGGTGGCAAAAAGTATTTTAAGGTGTTGCGTAATGACTTGACTTCAATTGGCTTGCTGGGAGCAAAACGAATGCAGTATTGTTTCGGCGTCTGGAATTATCCTGGCGAGGTGATTTCTAATCATCCTAGAAAGGGTGGTGGCTTGTGGGTAGCTCATACCAAGTCTCAGGCAAAGGCAATGAGTAAATATGCGTTTAAAAAATACGGCATTAAAACAAGAATTTTTTCTTGTCAAATTGGAGAAGTAATTTACCAAACCTCTTGTCGTCTTAAGACTGATCGTTTATTTTTTGAAGCAGTTGATGAAGTTCTTTAAATTATGAGGCGTACCTAGAATCGAAAGATTAGAACCGTCCGGATTAGGGCGGTTTTTATATTTTTGCTATAATTAGTGTATATAATTCTAACCCAATCCTATGTTACGCGTTACTTCCCCGGCTTTTTATGATGGCGCTTCGATTCCTAAAAAGTACACTTGCGATGGCGAGAATGTTAGTCCACCACTAACACTTGTTAATGTTCCCGAAAAGACGCAAAGCTTAGCGGTGATGATGATTGACCAGGATTCTTCTAGTGGCCACTTTACTCACTGGGTTCTATTTAATTTAGATCACGCGATTGGGCATTTGCCCGAACGTTACGTGCCATATAGTGGCTCCTTCGGCCAGAATGATTATGGCCATAGTAGCTATGGTGGTCCCTGCCCTAATACCGGCAAGCATCGTTATACTATAACCGTTTATGCTCTTGATATTAAACTTAATTTATCTGCCGGCGCTAATCGTTCATCATTAAAGTCGGCGATGACCGGTCATATTCTAGAAGAAGCCGAACTGAAGGGACTGTATCAGAAAGTAAAAGTATAACGATCATATAATTTGCAATAACAAAAAAACAGGACTGACTTAGTCCTGTTTTAGTTTATCGATAAATTCTTTGATCATGGATTGGATTTTGACGCCCTTAGGTAATTTTGCATAATGATGCCCGAATTTATATTTGAAAATATCCGTTTTGATTTCTCCGAGTAAAACGCGATAGACTTCACAGGCCACATACTTAGCGGCGATGTTAAGTCGACCCTCAGCTTCTAAACGACGAACTGAAATATATACCTTGGGTTTTTTGAGAATTTTAAATTTACCCATTTTTTTGGCGCGAGTAATGTATTCATGATCTTCGGCTAACTTTAAGGTTTCATTATAGCCGCCAATTTTTTCGTGTAAAGATTTTTTGATTAAGATACAGGCGCCGGCTGCATGTGGATAGAAGTATTGGGTGACGGAAATATAGGCATTGGCGACTTCATGAAGCATTTGGTCAATTAATTTGTCGCTTAAGGGGATAACCCCGCAAGAAGCAGCATCTACTTGTTCTTCTTCGGCTTCGGCCATCATGAATTTGAGAAATTTTCCTGATACAAAAACGTCGGCGTCCAAAAATAATAACCATTCGCCTGAGGCCGCTTTAGCGCCAGCGTTACGACCAACGGCTGGTAAGCCGCCAGCAACAACTCGTGCTCCATAGGACTGAGCAATTTCAATGGTTTTATCGGTAGACCCGGCATCGGACAGAATCATTTCGTAGTCCTTAAATTCTTGATCTTTAAGCGATTCAAATAAATCTGGCAGGGTTTTTTCTTCGTTTAAAGCGGGTATAATAATTGATACTTTTGGCATAAGGTTACTAAAAGTATAACCAAATTTTGAGTTTTTTGCAACTGTTATGTTATAATATATTTATTACAATTTAATCAAAAAAATGAAGAGAGGGATCATTTTTATTTGTTCTTTGTTCGTCCTGGCGATCGTCGTAACCGCTGGGTTTTTTATTGGAAAAATTGATAATGTCAGTGCGAAAGATTTAAGGCTAACAATATTTCCCATTGATACTGGCAGTAGCTTAACCGCAACTGATTGGTCTTGTTCTGATTGTGGTATCGGTGGCGGTTCAGCAGACAATTTTTACTATTTTAAATCTTCAACCACGGGTATAGTTAGTAGGGAATTTATCATTCCTGATTCTTCGGTTAGCGATTTAGAATTTCGCGTTCGAACTTATAATTGGACTTCTAGTACTTTGCCAGTGTTAAAAGTTTTCATCTCAGTCGATGGCGGTGATTTTTCCGAGTTAAAATCTTTTACAATTGTAACCTCAACCTTAACTTCGACAACCAACTCTCTTTATCAGGCGGAAATAGGCAATGGCGGATTAATTAGTTTAATAGACTACGTCGGAAAAAAGGTTATTGTTAAAATTTATTCACCAATGACATATTTGGCTGGTGTCTCGACTTATCGAACTGTTGGTATTGATAATTTAGTTATTTCTTATAACTTAAACACCATTAATCAACAACCCGTCGCCAACTCAACTATTAGTACAACTACGGCTGAAATTGGCGAGGAAATATATTTTAATGGTTCTGGTTCTAGTGATACCGATGGTACGATTATTGATTGGATTTGGAATTTAGCTGGCGACATAGTCCATTCAGCTACCACTAGCCGCAGTTTTGCTACTACGGGCACTAAGCCGATTTCTTTTTGGGTATTAGACGACGATAATGCTTCTTCGGTTACTCAGTATTTCAATTTAAACATTGTCGAACATTTAGCGCTGGCGACCGATACTGATCCGTTAGCCACTACGACCCCAACATCTACTTGGCCGATAATTAAAGCTGGTGATTTACTGATCAACGAAATTTACCCAGCACCACCAACGGGAGAATCAGAATGGCTGGAGCTGTCTAATAATACGTCTTCGACGCTGAAGTTGGATGGTTTGTATATATTGGATGGAAAGTTTACTACAACGACTTTAAGTGCAGAAATAGCGGCAGGCGGATATTTAGTAATTGAAACCATTGCTGGTAATCTCAATAATGATGGCGATGATGTTACTCTAAGAAACGCGGATTACATTATCGATCATACTAATTACGGTGACTTTTCCAATAAACGAGACCAGAGTTGGGCGCGCGATAGCGGTGGAAATTTTGCAACCACAATTAGAATCACCAAAGGTACAGTTAATGTGATTGAGGCCAAACCAGTTGTAATTAGTAGTGGCGGCAGCAGTTATTCGTCCGGTAAGGCTACAATTACTAGCGCGACGACAACAGCAACTTCAACGGCCGCCACTTCGACCGCCCCTGATTATCGGGGTCAATTAATTATAAATGAAATTTTACCCGATCCCGATAGTGCCAGTGGGGAAGAATTTATTGAATTAAAAAATTTATCAGCTGCTGATATTACACTTAATGGTTTTTATCTTGCTGACAACACTAATGTTAAGCATCTGATTAAAGCCACGACCAATATTATTATCGCCGCTGGTGGTATAGTAGCGATCAAGCGCGCTTCGTCGACGATTGCGTTAAATAATTCTGGTTTCGAAGCAGTTAGTTTGCTTGATCCAGCTGGACAATTAATCGATCGAATTACTTATCAAGCAAAAAGTGTTAAGGGTCAGGCTTATGCGCGCAATGACGTTGGTGAATGGTTGTGGACAGATCAGATTACGCCAGGCGTCGAAAATCTGTTTACTAGTCAAACCGAAGTTTTAACTACGACCGCTGTTGTCAGTAAAATCAAAGCAGCGACGTCTAAGGCGAGTGCCAATTATGGTTTAGTCGACTTAGAAAAAATTTCTGAATTACCAGATGCGTCTAAAGTAAAAGTTCGTGGTGTCGTGTCTGTCGAGCCGGGAATTTTAGGCGTGCAAGTATTTTACTTGGCCGGATCGGGCATTCAAGTTTATTGTTACAAAAAAGATTTTCCCGATTTGAAGGTCGGGGATTATATCGAAGTTAATGGTGAATTATCCACGGCAGCGACGGGACGTCGACTGAAGATGTCGACTAAAGCTGATGTTAAGTTTATAGAAAAACGAGATGCGCCGCTGCCCCACCAATTAACTATCGCCGATGTTAATGACGATTATGAAAATAGTTTGGTGACCATCAATGGAGAGATTATCCAGATTAAGGGTCGTAGTATATTTATTGCTAGTGATGATGGTGAATTGGAGGTTTACGTTAAAAGCCAAATAAATTTTCAGGATTTAAATTTGGCCGAAGGTGATTTATTGGCCGTGACTGGAATTATTTTAAAGAACAAAGAAAATTATCGTTTAACGCCGCGGACTTTAGCCGACTTTAAAGCAACCAAAGGACAGGTCCAGGGGGCCTTCGCCACTTCAACAAATAGTGTAAATTTAAATAATCCAACCTACTATTTACTAGTAATAATTTTCTTTTTAATCGCAATTATTATTATATTTTGGCTAAAATTAAAAAAATAATTGGTATTTAGAGCAATAATATTGACAAAATGATAAAAATGTGATAGACTATGTTATTGGGCTTGATAGTCTAATATGCACTTAAACAAGGTAAAAACAACATAAGGAGTACAGTAGAATGAAGGATTTTCGAATCTATGGTCAGGTTGATGATGAAACGGTGGCGCAAATGAGATTGGCTATGGAACTTCCGATTTCGGCTTATGGCGCCATTATGGCCGATGGTCATGTGGGCTACGGCTTGCCGATCGGCGGAGTTTTGGCGACGCGGAACGCAGTCATTCCGGGTGGTGTTGGTAACGACATTTCCTGCGGTATGCGCGCCTGCAAAACCAATGTGAAGGTGTCCGATCTTCTGGACAACTTCGGCAATGACGTGATGCAAGCTTTACTGGCGATCAAGGCCGTCGTAAAAGTTGGTCTGGGTCAAGTCTACGAAAAGCCGCAAGGGCATGAATTGTTTGATCGTCGGGAATGGAATGAATATTCGATCCTGAAGCAAAACCATCAGGCGGCGCGCAACCAATTCTCTTCAACCGGTTCTGGCAATCATTTCATCGATTTGTGCGCTGATCCGGAAGGGGTATTGTGGATACTGATCCATTGTGGTAGCCGGAATGTCGGCGCTAAGGTGGCGGAGTATTTCATGGAGTTGGCCAAGTTGGAAACTCCGGACGTCTGTGATAAAATCGCTTACTTGTCCATGGACTCGCAAGTCGGCCAGGACTACTGGAAAGTGATGGAATTCTGTGGCGAGTTCGCGTATGCGGGACGAGACCGCATTAGTGAAAAAGTTTTGACGGCGCTGGGTGTGCGGGAAGTATACTCCATTCAGAACCACCATAACTTCGCCTGGAAGGAAGAGCACTTCGGGGAGCCGTTGATTGTCCATCGCAAGGGTGCGACACCGGCTGGCGAGGGAGTTCTCGGAATAGTTCCGGGTAGTATGGGCGATTTCGCCTATATCGTTCGCGGTAAGGGCGATCTGAACTCATTGAAGTCTTGTTCACATGGTGCTGGTCGGCAGATTGGCCGCAGTATGGCTAAGGGCAAGAAAGGCAGGGATGGCCAGTGGAAGCGTCTACCGCAAGTTCAGGAAAGTGATATGTGCGAATACCTTCGGGTACGCGGTGTCACTTTGCTGGGCGGAGAGGTTGATGAAGCGCCACAGGCTTACAAGAGAATTGAAGCGGTGATGGCGGCTCAAGCCAGTTTGGTTGAGCCGATGATCGCCCTGATGCCCTTTGGTGTGATTATGTCAGCAGCCGCTGATCGATAATTATTTGTACAAACAAAACGCCTCACCAGGTAAAACTGGTGAGGCGTCTTTTATTTAAAATGTTTTATTCACTGACTTCTTCGGTAGGAGGTTCAGCCATCTCTTCAACTACTGGGGCTTCTTCTAAGGTTTCTGCTGGCTCAGTAACTTCAGTTACTACTGGTTCTTCAGCTACTGGAGTTTCTTCGCTAGCTTCAATTTCGGCAGCGACTTCAGCTAGTTCCGCCTTAACACCGTCAGAGATAATATCGATCTTCCAGCCGGTTAAGCGCGAGGCTAAGCGGACATTTTGCCCGGCACGGCCAATTGCTAGCGACAATTGATCTTCTTTAACTTTGACAACTGCGAAATGACTAGCCTCATCTGTTTTAACGTCAACCACCTTGGCTGGTGACAGGGAGTTAGTAATAAATTTGGCTGGATTTTCATCCCACAAAATAATATCAACTTTTTCACCGGACAATTCGCTAATGATGGTTTGAATACGAGAGCCACGTTGACCGACACAAGAGCCGATCGGATCAATGCTTTCTTCGTTCGAAGCGATAGCAACTTTAGTACGGCTGCCAGCTTCACGGGCAATTGATTTGATCTCAATGGCGCCGGAGGCAACTTCAGGAATTTCATCTTCGAATACGCCCTTAACTAAATCGGTCGTGGTGCGTGATAATAATAACATGGAACCGCGAGCATTAGCATCGACTGATTTCAAATAGAACTTCATGCGATTGCCGATGTTATAGCGTTCACGTTCAACTTGTTCTTCTGGAGGCAAGATAGCAACAGTGTTGCCTAAATCAACCAAGACATTGCGACCTTCACGGCGTTGAATGGTACCGATAATAATGGTATTCTCCATTGATTTGTATTCTTCAAAAATTTTCAGTCTTTCTTCTTCTCTTAATTTTTGAATAATAACTTGTTTGGCCGTTTGAGCCGCCATACGTCCGAATTCACCGGGTACTTCTAATTGAGTGATAATTTCTTCATCCAATTTAGCGTCAGGATTAATTTCTTTGGCATCCTTAAGTTGAATTTCAGTTTTAGGATTAAATTTTCTTTCTTCAATATCTTCATCAGCGACTTCTTCGGCTAAGAAAGATTTAATCACCTTGGTTTCACCTTGGTTTTTTTCTTCCTCTTCTTGTAATTGTTTTTCTTTTAAGGCGGCGGCGAAGGCAGCGGCAAAGGAGGCGCCAGCTTCTTCTTTAATCTTTTTTTGTTTTGATTTTGATTCGGTTTTGACGGTGGTAGTCACTGTTTTTTCTTCAGCAACCTCTCCCTCTTCGCCTTCTTCAGGCACATCCTCAACGACAGTTTTAACATCAAAAACTTTAACGTCGCCGGTTTTGGCGTCGAATTCAGTAATGATGTTCTGCAGTTTATTGCCGAAATCTTTGCGATAAGCGGCGGCCATAGCCGACTCGATGGCGACCAAGACCACTTCTTCGCTTAAGTTTTTTTCCTGGCAGATCTGTTGGATGGCTGCCTGGATAGGTGATTGACTCATATGTTTATTAGATTTTATCCATTATCGTCATCCTCAGAAAATCCGTAAATGAAATGGTAGGATTTGTCTGGGGATCCAGCTTTATCTGACCTAGATTCCCGCCTTCGCGGGAATGACGTAAAGGCGTATTAATTTATTCTCTTCTTACGAAAACTGGCAGCCCATTTAAGGCTGCCAGATACATCTAAAATAAGTATAGCACAAGTGCTTTTATTTGTCAAGGTAGGTGGGTAATGTGTACATACATATGGCGGTTTTTCCAAAAGTATGGCAAAATCAGCTACTATGTGTACGAAACTACCTCAGGATGCTCTCGAAGAAAGGTTGAGATGGGTGCTTCCAATTATGAATAA
>CAISTG010000034.1 GCA_903888345.1 Candidatus Buchananbacteria bacterium
ATTAAGCTTAATTTCCTTATTCATAATTGGAAGCACCCATCTCAACCTTTCTTCGAGAGCATCCTGAGGTAGTTTCGTACACATAGTAGCTGATTTTGCCATACTTTTGGAAAAACCGCCATATGTATGTACACATTACCAGCAAGACTAGACAAAACCATAATAATTAGGTAGAATAATTACATTCTGGAGAGGTCGCATAGTGGTCGAGTGCGCTCGCTTGGAAAGCGAGTAGGGTGTAAAAGCTCTCGGGGGTTCGAATCCCCCCTTCTCCGCACAATAATTTTGAAAAGTGAGCATTAAAAATATCTTATTTTACGCCACTTTTTTAAAACAAAATTTGATAAAATATGTGAACCTCCAAAGGAATAGAGCTAACTATGAAAACAACTATTTTAGTAATCGGCATGATCAAAAATGGAGAGAAAATTCTTCTTCGAAAGAAGCCCGATGGTTCACCTCCGTACAAAGAAACTTGGTATATATTTGGTGGCGAACTAAATGCCGATAATCAAAATCCTGAAGAAGTATTAAAATCGGTTTTAAAGAAACAGACGGGTATTGATATTAAACCTACAGAACGCTTGGATTGGGACACGGAAACAAAACCTAATCATGATGGTGAAATAACTTTCTATGTTTATCTCGATTATCTTTGCGAATATGTTTCAGGAGAGCTTAATCCGGGAGAAGGAATAGAAAAATTAGAATGGGTACCAATCTCAGATCTAAGGAACTACGATTTAGTACCTCCTTCTAAAAAGCTATTTACTAAACTGGGGTATTTGTAGAATTTACTACTATATTTCATACAGCCGATAATCGAGCGACGGTCCGCCGCGGCGGACGACCCCGAGAGCGTTTGACGAGCTACCCCGAACACGTAAATGAGGCGCTTTCTGGCGCCGAACGAACGCGCCCCATTCTCTAATATCGATAAATAAGCGCCTTGATGAAAAGCGTTTATTTTATTATGATAAATATAGTACGATTCAATTAAATACTACTAATGAAATTACTAATCATCAACAACGGCACTAGTTACTTGCCACAACTAAAAAGTCTGCTAGCCAACCATAATTGCCAAGTAATTAAGTACACAGAAATCGATACTATCAATACCAAAGACTATGACGCAACCATTCTCTCGGGCGGACATGATTTTACAGTAAATGGAAATGAAGACCGCCTAAGTATGGAATTTGATCTGGTCATAAATTCTACTAAGCCGATTTTGGGAATCTGCTTCGGTTTTGAGATAATTGCTCGCGCCTTCGGGTCAACGCTCGTGTCATTACCAAGCAAAGAACAAGGTATCATAGAGATTGAAGTCGTTGAACCAAACGAAATATTTTTGAATATCCCCAACTTCAAGGTATTTGAAAACCACCGCTGGGTGATTAAAGACGCAACCAAGGAAATATCAATACTCGCTCGCTCCAAGGATGGTATTGAAGCCTTTAAGCACAAAACCAAACCAATTTATGCCGTACAGTTCCACCCAGAGATGTTTGTTGAAAAAAGCTGCGGAGCTGAGATTGTCGATAATTTTTTAAATTTAGTTAAATAAGATTGATTATCCAACTTAGAGACAGCCCGCAATTGCGGGTTGTTTTTTTATATTAATCAAAAAACACCAAGCAACTTATCCCCACCTCCCACTTGACATCTTTTCAATTTAGCCGTATAATTAGTCTATACTAATAGTTAGATTAGTCTAAGTAATTATAATTATGCTACCACTATGGCTAAACCAAAAAGCACTGATATCCATCGCATGCTTAATATTTTCCTCAACACCAATCACTTTATTAAAGATAACACTGAAACTCATAAAAAATGTCTCCCCCTCTCCGGTGTTCAGTTGCGCAGTTTAACTTTTATTCAACAGCAAAAGCAAGCAACCATGAAAGATCTGGCAGACTACTTACAGGTAACTGCACCCACCGCAACAGTCATGGCCAATAACTTAACGGAAAGCAAACTTATCAGTAGAATTGAAGACAAACACGACCGCCGCATCATCCGCCTAAAAATTACGGCTAAAGGCGAAAAAAACATTACTGAGACCACTAGTCATTTAGTCGAAAAAATTAATCGTGTTTTCTCTAAATTAACCCGGGAGGAGATCCACCAATTCATCTCCATTATTGAAAAAATAACTCAAACCAAATAATTTATGAACAAGAGAAATATACTTATCAGCGCCATTGGCGTTGCCGCAATCATTCTGATTTCCGGCGTATCATATTGGTTGATTAAAACCGATAAGCAGGTTGCCTATCAAAATATCCAAGTTAAAAAGGGTGCTATCACCAAGGAAATTAAGGCTTCTGGCTTAGTCAAGCCAGCGGAAGAAGTGGCTTTGTCTTGGGAAAAATCTGGGCGCGTCACCAAGGTCAATGTTAAGGTCGGCGATCAAGTTAAAGCTGGCGATGTATTAATGACAATGGACAGTTCCGATTTGGCTGCACAAGCTTTACAAGCTCAAGCTAATGTCTTATCCGCTCAGGCAGTCTTAGATCAATTAAGGAATGGCGCTCGACCCGAAGAAATTGAAATCAAAAAAATGGAATTGGAAAAAGGCCAACAGGACCTTGCGAGCTATTATGATAATACCATTAACACTTTAAATGACGCCTACGCTAAAGCCGATGAAGCGGTCCGCAAAAATACAGCTGATTTCTTCAATTCTAACAACTCGACTAACTCAAAATTAAGCTTTATTACCAATAATTCGCAATTGGAATTCAATATCGAATCACAACACCTCTTAGTCGAGCAAGATCTAGATCAGTGGCAAACAGAGATGGCAGAGTTAGCCAACTCCAAAGACCAGGCCAGGATTAATGCGGAAATCGCCAAAGCTAAGGTTTACCTGAGCGACGCTCGAACTTACTTAAATGAAGCGGTTGACGCTGCTAACGCCGCCGTTAACTTGAGCACTGCTAACACTAATCTCTATAAAACCAATGCTACTCTTGGACGGACCTATGTCAATGGTGCTATTAGTGCCGTTAA
This sequence comes from Candidatus Buchananbacteria bacterium, assembly GCA_903888345.1. GTDB lineage: Bacteria > Patescibacteriota > Patescibacteriia > 2-01-FULL-39-33 > 2-01-FULL-39-33 > CAISTG01. The sequence continues at coordinate 3,022 of CAISTG010000034.1, forward strand.
TACTCAAGACCAACTATTAAATACCCAGAAATTAGCGATTGAGCGTATTCAAAAAGAATTGGATCTTAAATTAGCCGGTACTAGAAGCGAGGATCTAGCTGCTCAAGTCGCTCGAGTTACTCAGGCTCAAGCAGCCGTTGATTTAATTAACGTTCAAATTGCTAAAACAATACTTCACGCCCCCATTGCCGGAACCATCACTAAAGCTGACGCTCAAGTTGGTGAAATTGCTTTACCGAATATTCCAGCCGTAGCACTCAATAGTAATGGCAATTTTGAGATTGAATTAAAATTATCCGAAACCGATATCGCTAATATCAAATTAGGAGATACCGCCAACGTTAAACTTGATGCTTTCGGTGACAAGAATTATTTAGCTACTGTCATCGCGATTGATCCGGCAGAATCTACTGCGACCGATGGTAGTAGTGGCTATAAAACACGCTTGCAATTCAATGAAAACTATCAGGAACTTAAATCTGGCATGAATGCCAACGCTTCAATCCTGGTGGCCAAAAAATCTGGCGTCTTAACTCTACCCCAAGGCGTCTTAATTCGCCGTCAAAATGATTATTTTGTTTTGACTGCGACTAATACCGAAAAGCCAGTCCAAATCGGCCTTACTAGTGCTGATGGCCAAGTCGAAATCATCTCTGGTCTCAGTGAAGGTGAAACCATCCTAAGTGTTGGACGCTAAATTCATTAACCAATTATTTATATATGGAAACTACTCCTAAACCAAAATTATTTCACCAAATCAAAAAAGATAAGCACCTGCTCGCCTGGATTATCTTAGTACTAATCACTGGCGCCGTCGCTAGCGGTTTAGTTTACTTTTACTCATATACCAGCAAAATTTCAATTGATAAGGCCGAAATCTCGGCCAATAAAATCGACTTAGCAGCCAAAACTCCGGGTACACTTGAAGAAACCTTCGTTAATGAGGGCGACGTCGTTGCCGCCGATACGGTCGTCGCTCGAGTTGGCACTACTTTAATCAAGACTGACACGGCTGGTACAATTATTACCGTTAAAAAGAATGTCGGCACAATTTTTCCGGCTGGAACTCCAGTTGTTAGCATGATCGAAAGCGGCCAACTGAAGGTCAGTGGTCGTTTAGCTGAAGACAAAGGATTGAAAGATGTACGCATCGGCCAGACCGCCAGCTTTACTGTCGACGCTTTCGGTGGCAAGAAATACTACGGTATCGTTGATGAAATCAGTCCGACCTCCCGCGAATCCGGTGTCTCTTTCAGTATTTCCGACAAACGCGAAACCAAAGAATTCGAAATCAAAATTCGTTTTGACGCCACCACCTATCCAGAATTAAAAAACGGCATGAGCGCGAAAATTTCTATTTATAAAAATTAATAATCATCCCCTAACTGCAATTAACTCTCTTTCATGACAGACAAACAAAAAGACAATTTAAAGTGGTGGATTTTATTTACGGTTATTATTGGTACATTTTTAGGTCGTCTTGATCAAACCATTGTCGGCCTCGCCATGCCCAAAATCATGAACGACTGGGGTATTACCGTCGCCGAAGCAGGTTGGATTTCTACTGCCTATATTATTGCCAATGCGATATTCGTCCCCATCTGGGGCAAACTTGGTGATACTTTAGGGCGTAAAAAAATCTATATTTTTGGCTTTTCTCTATTTCTCGTCGGTTCAGTACTCTGCGCCCTATCATGGAATCTTCAATCAATGATTGTTTTCCGTATTATCCAAGCAATTGCCGGCTCAGCTGATTATCCGACAGCGATGGCGATTATTGCCGTCACTTTTCCTCAGGGCAAACAACGTGCTCAAGCATTAGGCATCTGGTCTTCATCTTTTGCTGCCGCTGCCGTTTTTGGGCCCCTAATTGGCGGGCCACTGGTTGATAATTTCAGCTGGCCATCAGTCTTCTTAATTAATATTCCAATCGGTATGATTGGTCTCTGGATGGCAATTAAGTATATCCATGAATCCAAAGAAGAAAAGAAAACGGTCATCTTTGACTGGTGGGGTGCAATTTTCCTCGGCATCGCTCTAGCTTCTTTGGTTTTAGTTTTGGATCGTGGTGTCGACTGGGGTTGGCTATCGGCCAGTGCCCTTTTCTGCTATACCCTAACGGTTACTTCAATTCTTACCTTCATTAAAATTGAAACCAGGAGTCCCGAGCCGATTATTGATTTAAAATTCTTTAAAAATCCCCTATTTATTAATGCCCTTTTAAATAACTTTATTATTTTTATGGGCATGATGACTATCATGTATTTAATTCCAATTTTTGTCCAAATTTTCTTGGGCTTTGGCGCCACCCAAACCGGACTAATGTTTATGCCAATGGCCGCGGCGATGGTGATCGCCTCACCGATTGGTGGCTCATTTAATAAACCCAAACAAATCAAATGGGTAATCTTTACCAGCACTGTTATTGCCATGCTTGGCATGATGATGTTTACTTTACTCGAAGCCAAATCTGGGCCACTAAGTATTATTATCCCAATCGTAGTTATGGCTTTTGGTATGGGCCTCGGCATGGCTCAACGAACTAACTTAGTGTCGGTCGCTGTTCCGACTCATGAAATTGGCAGCGCCTCTTCCGTTCTGGCCTTAGCCAGAAATATTGCTGGTGCCTTTGGTATCGCGATTGCTGGCACCGTATTAAGTAATGCCACCAAAAATCACGTCCTATCTCTGGCCCAAAACAGCACGATTAATGTTTTTGATCCTGCTACCTATCAACAATTCGTCGGCTTAATAGAATTGCAGGCGCAAATTCTCGCTTATCGCTCCGTCTTTTGGATTGGTGCCTTGATAGTTGGTGTCGGCGCCCTCTCCTGCTTATGGATTAAGGTTCCAGAAAATGCTAAATTAACTAAAGTGGAAATTGAATAAACAAATATTTAATATCAAAAAAACGCTCAGCGAAATTCGCTGAGCGTTTTGGTTTAACAAAAATTAATTGGTAGCGCAACCAGCAGCGGCCGAACCACCGGAAGTGTCATTACCAGTACCGAATCCGGCTGCCGGAGCCGAGGAAGATAACGTCTTCTGACATTCAGCTGGAGCGTTATTAAAGGCACTACAAATAGTTTTCAATAAGCTAGCACTATCGCGCGCGGAAGAAGCAGTTGTCCCATTAATCACCAGTGTTGGGGAACCCTGCACACCATACTTGTCGTTATCAGCTTTTTGTACTGCAAAATTTGTACCAGTAACATCAAACTGTTTGGCGGTAGCTGCCATACAAGAAGTTACCTTGTTCTCATCAATGCCATTAGATTTCAGACAACCTGCCGAATCACTCGCATTCAAAAAACATGATAAATAACTTTGGAATTTTCCACTTTGATCTTTATCAATACAATACTGACGTAAATTTTCTTGGTTTTCCTTATCGCCATGCATCGTATAAGAAACAAATTTTAATTTAAAATCAATCTTATTGCCTAAGGCCTGAATGGCTGGTAAGATACCCTTTTCAATTTGAGTACCATAAGGACAATAGCTCATGACAAACAATTCAACCGAAGGTTTGTCAGTTTTTGGCACTTCAGTTGCTGTTGCCTGCTTAGCTGAATCATCAGCAGCTGCCGCTGTTGAAGTTGCTGGAGTCATTTCAAACACCTGTGGAAAAAATTTCTTGCCATCTTTAGTGACATAAGAATCAATCTTACGACCCTGATAATTTACCTCTAACTTATACAAACCACTTTCTTCTCCTACGATTTTAACGGTTGCCGTTCCTTGCCCAGCCAATAACTGTTCGTTAACAAATTTCTCTGTTTTAGCAGCTAACTTAGTTTTACCACTAGTTGTTAGAGCGATCGCTCCGTAAACAACACCAATAATTATGAGAACGCCCACCACGCCGGCGACAATCCCCATAACCAATTTCTTGTTATTTTTTTTCTCATCCATATTAAAGACTTTAGTTTATTAATTATATTTAATTGGTTTTAGTTGAGATTATATCCTCAATAACTGCCCGAAATTCTGTTTCTTCATTTGCTAAATTATCTTCATTTTCATAGCCATTACCGACGCGAAAATACTTACAACCAAAGATAAAGGTCGGGATTGAACCTTCCGGATTAAAGGTCTCATAGGCAATAGTAGCACTCTCCGGCATTTTAGTTTCAACTAAAGGGGTCAGTAAATCATCTCCGGTTTCAGCGTCAAAATGATAGGCCTTGATTTTACCGGCTGCAACATATTCCTCAACCACCTTATCATAAGTATCTTTAATCCACTGGCAATGCGGACACCAGGAGGCGGTAAATAAATATACCACTGGCTTGCCATCTTCGCGACAAATTTCCGCATTTTTTTTAAGCTCAAAAGTATTAATGGCGGGATTAGTAATAGAGTCAGTTTCTGGCCCAGCCGAACTAACCGCGGATTTAGTGGTAACTTCCGTGCCCGTTAACTTATTATTATGATTGGTTGCAGATTTTAAAAACAAAAAAACTAGTGTGACAATTAACACAATTGCCAAACCGATGACTAAACCAAAAATAAATTGTCGATCCCTCCAAAATCGCCTGTCACCTTCCATAAGTAACAACTAAATTATAATAAAGTATTAATATAATACCACAAAAACAAGAGACTATACAAACTAATAATTACCGTGTCTGATAATTTACTATAATACAAAACGAGTGAAATTTTTATTTCAACTCCGGTTTGGCTAGATGATAATCCGTCGCCAATTGGAATTGATGACCAGCACGCAAAATCGTCTTTTCATCAAAGCGTTTGCCTAGTAGCTGAATACCAACCGGTAATTCGCTTACTAAACCAGCGGGAATTGATAAACCACATAAACCAGCTAAAGAGGCTGGGATGGTAAACACATCTTCCAAATACATTGCTAGTGGATCACCAATTTTCTCTCCTAATTTATAGGCTGGGGCTGGAGCGACTGGCGTTAAGATAATATCAACCTGTTTATAAGCTTCCTCAAAGTCCTGGCGTACCAAAGTTCGTACTTGCATCGCTTTTTTGTAATAAGCATCATAGTAGCCAGCTGATAAGGCATAAGTACCGATCATAATGCGGCGCTTCACTTCCGCACCGAAACCCTCACGACGACTATCTAAATAGATATCTAACAAATCTTTGCCGTCACGCTTCGACAGGCCGTAACGCATGCCATCAAAACGGGCCATATTACTAGAAACCTCTGAAGGGCAAATAACATAATAAGCCGCTACTGCTAAATCAGTATGTGGTAAGGAAATATCAATTACTTCCGCGCCCAGTTCCTCGAATTTCTTGGCAGCGTTTAAAACTGTTTGGCGCACCCCTTCATCCATACCTTCGACAAAATATTCTTTCGGCAAGCCGATTTTTAAACCCTTAATATCTTGTTTAATTTCTTCAGAATAATTATCAACGACAACTGGTGGCGTGGTAGCATCTTTAGAATCAGGACCAGCCAAGTATTCCATAATCATCGCGATGTCAGCAACATTCTTGCCGAAGGGTCCAATCGTATCAAGTGACGAAGTCATGGCCATGACACCATAACGAGAAACGCGACCATAAGAAACTTTCAATCCAGATATACCACAAAATGAGGCGGGTTCGCGGATTGAGCCGCCAGTATCTGTACCCAAAGAATAAAAGCCCATATCAGCAGCCACGGCCGCAGCTGAACCGCCAGAAGAACCACCGGGAACACGGCTATAGTCCCAAGGATTGCTGGTTGGCCAAAAACCGGAATTTTCTGTTGAGCCGCCCATGGCAAATTCATCTAAATTGGTCTTACCCAAAATTACCGCCCCGGCTTCGCGTAAAATTTTAACGACGGTCGCATCAAACGGTGGCACGTAATTTTCTAAAATCTTGGAAGCTGAAGTGGTACGTAAATTAGTTGTGCAAAATATATCTTTAATCGCCACTGGAATACCTTCCAGAGGATGTAAACTTTCTCCTTTAGCGATCTTCTGATCAGCGGCATCAGCTTGTGTATATGCCTCAGCTTCGTTGAGTGTCAAATAAGCCTTAATCTTATCATCGTATTTTTTAATTTGTTCAAAACAAGCTTCGGTCAATTGGTGTGATGTGAATTTCTTATCACGTAAACCTTGAAAGGCCTCGAGTAAAGTTAATTTATGTAATTCCATAGGTATTATTTATTTTCGAAAATCTTCGGGATCACGACATAACCATCCTGGTGCTGTGGTGCACAAGCAACCAATTCTTCGCTGATGCCGCTTTCAATAATTTCATCTTCACGAGTAACATTAGTTAGGCCAGTAACCTGAGAAGTTGGCTCAATATTAGCTGTATCAACCGCCGCTAACTTTTCGACATATTCCAAAATACCAGACAATTGTCCAGCATATTTTTCAGTTTCTTCAGAAGTGACACGTAAACGCGCTAATTTAGCGATATGTTCGACTTCTTCTTGTGAGAGTTTCATAGTTAATTTAGTTAAAAACTGACGGTTTTAGCCGTCCGTTGTTTAATTTCCGATAACGAAATTCTAACATTATTCGTTATTTTTTTCAAGCCTGCCCCGGCACTGGCTATTTTACCTATTTAGGGATCTTTAATTTAATCGTAAAGGTTGTACCCTCCCCCTCTTTACTAGTAAAAACTAGGCTACCACCATCATGGGCCTCGACAATTTGTTTAGCAATAAACAGACCCAGGCCTGTCCCATCAGTATACATATTAACCGCATTTTTGGCGCGAGAAAACTTGTCAAACATTTTTTTCTGATCCGCCTCAGGAATACCGATGCCAGAATCAACAACTTTAACGGTTAAGTAGCCTGGTTCTTCACTTAATAATTCCAATTTAACAAAACCTTGTTTAGTATACTTGATGGCATTATCAACTAAATTATAAATAGCCTGCTCAAGGAAATCGGCACTAGTCATAATGGGTGCCGCTTTCTTTGGTAATAAATTTAATTCTAATTTAATGCCCTTGCGTTCCGCTAATTCTTTTAAGTCACTGTAAACTGATTGTAACAATTCTTCTAATTGTACTTTTTTACTACTAGCGGCATCAATCTTAAATTCTTCACTTTCAATTTCTGAGGCACGCAGAATATCACTAATAATTAAATTAAGCTTTTCTGTTTTTTGATAAATATTATCAAAAAATTTCTTTTGTTCGGCTTCTGGTAACTTATCCATCGAACCGTCACGGAACATTGAAATGGTGCCACGAATAACGGAAACGGGAGTCTTGAGTTGATGGCTGGCAATATCCAAAAATTCCTCGCGCATTTTCAATAATTTTTCCAAATGCAAAGCACGCGTTTTTAGCTCATTAGTTTGTAAATCAACTTTCTCCTGCAAGACCTTATTGAAATTCTTGGTTTCCGAATAGAGTCGCGCGTTATCGATCGCAATGCCTGCCTGGCTTGATAAGGTGGTCAATAATTCTAGATCTTCCTTTGTAAAGGGGTCGCCAGAATTCTTGGCACCCAAAACGATAATTCCCTTAAGTTCCTTATTGCTTAACAGTGGCAAACAAAGCGAAGCCTCAATGTGCTGCATCTCCTTTTCTAAATTCAAGAAAGATTTTTTTTCTGCTGGACTAACACTACCATTAGCAATAAAAGACATTTCTTCCCGCACTAGCGGCTTAGCGGTTTTCTTGAGATAACGGGTTAAAAAATTATCTTTTACTAAAGAAATACCATTAGTAATATCAAAGCCAATCACTTTAAATATTTTATAATGAATCTCAGAACCCTCTTTGTTAATTAATAATACACCCGCTCGATTAAGACCCATTGTGGCCTTAATTGTATCAACGATCAGGTCTACTACTTTATTTAAGTCATTATAATTACTTAACTCGGCCGTTAGCTTAATAATCGTCTGCCGATAATCATAAAGCGAATAAAAAAAGTACTTATCAATTAATCGGGTGATGATTTTGTTAAAATTGAATAGGCCATAAACAAAAGCGGGGGCCACGATTACGCCCGTTAATAGCGCATAAGGATGCCAGACATTACCCCAGAGATAAATATAAAACCACACCAAACTATTAAAAAAAACATACACGATTACTGCGTCAATTATATAGATTAAAACAATTCTCGCTACCTGGCGCAAATCCATTAAGCGATATTTTAAAATAGCGTAAGAAATAATCACGACGAAAAATAACCCAGACAAATAGGAAAAAGGGTAAATACTGACACCATAAGCCGGTAAATAAGCGGTTGGCCCAATAGTGAACAGGATCAAAAAAGCGATAAAATAATACTTGATCTGATAGCGGACTAAAGTTGATTCAGTGTGACGATACTGCTTATAGACAATAAAAAACCAAGCCAGAACATAAGAGCAAAAATAAATCAAGAACAAGTGGTGCAATGGGCCAGCTTTAGTATGAACCCCCCATTTATATACAAATAGATCGTGGACAAAATAATTTGTCGGAATTGAAATTAAAAAGAAAATTGACAAGAAATATGCAAAATATAACCAAAAATCGGCCTTGCGGTTAGTTAAGGCCAAACAAAAATAATACATGAAGGCCGGAATAAACACCACCGCACCATAAATGAAACGATCCCAAAAAATCGCCGCTTCACGATCACCGCCATTACTAAACATCATGAAGGTTCCAAATAACCACAAAGTAATCACGAGTGCAAACAAAGCAAAAGCGACATTCAAACGATTTTTAGGATTCCGCCAAAAAACCATGCTGCCTTGTATAAAAACAAGTAGTGCACTAATTAATGGAAAATAAACAATTAACGACATGTTGTTTGATAAAATAGTTACTATTATTATAACACAAAACTACAGAAATAAAAAACCGGCTACTCTTTTAGAGTAGCCGGACAATAAACAAATAACCTTAAATTTCTGGTAGAGCAAAGCCTAAAGCTTGTGCCGCCTGCCAGGTTAGTTCCAGCCGATCGATATCAACCGGTCCCACCTCGTGTTCGCTCCAGCCTTCGGCAGCATGGACAAATGTTCCGGCATGGCAAGCATATGTTAATCCGGGCTGCAAACGCATAGTAAAGTGCAGGTCTGTCAGAGCCGGATCATAACACAGCAATCCACCTTCGTAATTGCGAATGTCGGGACGAGAATTGATGTCGTGCCGAGTCAAGGGATTGGGAACAGCGAAATTCAAGATAATCGTTCCCTTAGGCACACGATTAAGTAATTCCGTGCTAGCCGGAATCGCTTTACCAGTCACCCATAAGGCACAATCATGACCTTGCGTTAGCGAATCAGCATGAATCAGATTATCAGCATACTCACCGGCTTCGGACCGAATTTTTTGGAATCGATCCTGATCCTGAGTATACATAATAACCTTAACGCCCTGTCGCGCTAAATACAAAGCCACCGCTCGTCCGATTTTCGATGTCGACCCAGTCAGAAAGACTGGGCTAGTAATCCGAAACTTGGCAAGCAGTCCCAACACCTGCTGAATGACGACCATCGCCGTTAACGTATCGCCGTGGACAACCCACGCATGCAACCGATCACCAAGCTGGTCGACAATCCATTTACCGCCCTGTGTAATTCGCTCATCCTTAATGAGGGCACCCAATCCAATAACATCGTTATGTTCTTGCGCATACAAAACAGCGTCAAGAATCTTCTGTCGAATCCGATCCCGTTGCTTCGGGATCACAAAGTGCCAACCAAAAGTACGAGTCAAGATGGTCATTCCCTGAACTTCTAAACCGTTGACACCATGAAAAACGAATCGATCAACAACATCATAAGACTTCTTGCCGAACAAGTAAATGATCGACATTAAAGCACACAGTGGCCAGAGCCAAAAAAAATACTTACGGTGACTAGGATGGCGATGCAAATCACCAATCCACCAAAACAACCAATTCGAATTTTCTACCCAGTGAGCAATGAATGTCATCCGCTTCATAACAATAACCTCCTCTGGCTATTTGCCGTTTCTTGATTAAAAAATTGGGTTGAGCTCGTTGCCACAAAGCAACAGCTAATTTTTAAAGTGCTTAATCAATCTTCACCAGATTATATCATAACAATATGTTTTTGTCAATGCTATTGACAAAAAATATATAATGTTGTATAGTGACATATTGGAATTGTCTTTCCAATTAAATTGTACCAACAACAGCCAGCGGCGATCAATCTGGATCGCTAAAAAAAAGGAATCCGCCATGAAAAAGCTTCTGTCCCGCGTCATCGAAAGCGTCCTTAGCTCCATTTTTGGCCTAGGCTTGCTAATTTTCTTCATTTATGGCAGCATTACTGAGTATTTTCGCTGCTGGCTTGGCTGGAAAGACCTAGCCAGCACCATGCTCGGCTGGGCATTCTTTGCCTCCATTGCCATCCCGCTATTCACCTTTGCTGCCGCCCGCTACATTTTAACCGGTGCTGAATACTAGCCCGCCCCGAACCTTCGCCGCCAGGTCCCACCTCGCGGCTTTTTTTAATTAAAAAACCGGTACCCTTTCGAGGATACCGGCGGTTAAACAAAGTGCTAGAACTTCCAACAGGCCGAAACGCCGGCCGTGGCCACCTTAGTCGATATTTCACGACCGTAAACTTCATTAAGGCCCCAGCCGTAGCTGAGAGAAGTAATGACGCTAAAGCTGTCAGTCGGCGAATACTTGACGCGCCCACCAACTGCCCAGCCATTGGCATCGGGAGTCATGAAATCGGCGGTCTTGGTGATGGCCTTATTCATATACGTTACCCCGCCACCAACTGTCCAGCGCTCGTTAATGACATGGCTAGCCCCAACATTGATGGCGATATTGTCTTGCCAATTGAGGCTGACCAGTTTCACGATCGGCAACTTGTCAAAGTGAACCTGTGCCGTGTTCAGACTGGTTTCGGAATAACCGAAGTAAGTCAGCTGTGCGACAAGCAGCCAATCAGCTCGCGGCTGATAACCAACCGAGAAATCAAGCTTCTCCGGAAACTCATACTTCAGCTTCACGTTGTCGCGGACACTGATTCCAGCATTGACCGAGCAATGCCCACGCAAATCAACTGTAACCTTCGACAAGTAATTCATGCCGACAGCGACCTGATCCGTTACCTGATACATAGCGCCGATCTGAAATCCATAGCCAAAGCCAATGGTCTGCATGTCAACACGTATCGGCAGCGGCACCCGATTGATGTCGAAGGGGCCGCTCCAGTTCATCATACTCATAACAAGTACTGGACCAGCACCAATCGACAACTTGTCAGTTAACTGTTTGGACAGGTACGGCTTAATATAGGTTCCCGAAACCAAAGTCCGCGAATCCATGCCATACCAGATGTCTTTAAAAGACGCACCGATACCAAAGTTGGTATGGATATCCACGCCCCAGACCATGTCGTCGCCCAGTTTTCGGGCGTATGAAACAGCCGGCAAAATATGGATCATATCCTTGGAGGTGAACTCCTGACGCCGACTGTCTTTGTAACCAAACTTGGGGCCCATGGCCTCCATGCCGATCTCAAGATAGTTATTCGAGTCAAGCAGCTGAAACTGTCGCAACTGAAGCTTGCTGCCGAGATTGTGCGGGAACTTCGGGCCATCCGGGTCAGAGCCCAGCCCGATATCTGTGGTTCCGGTCGCCGCAATACGGCTCAAACCGCCAGCCAGTGCCACCTGACAGACACCAAACGCCAAAATAACCAGCATCAAAGTCAGCTTCTTCATGTTATCTCTCCTTGTTGTTTAGCCTTGCGGCTATTGTTAAGTACACTTTAGCTATGGACAATCTCGTCCAGGCCAATACATATTTATATCATACTTTTATAATTTTGTCAAATATAGCCGGAATCAAATAAAAAAGCTCACAACCGAAGTTGCGAGCTGAGAGAGTATTTACTTTAGATTGGGAGTCAGGCCTAAAAAGAACAGGAATGATTGGCTACGGCATAGAAAAAGAATCAACCAAACTAAAGATGCTGTTACTGAAAGTCATAATTTTACTCCTGCGGTTGCAGTGCCGTTTAAGATATTAATAATACCAATAAAACGCATAACTCAACGCATCGAGCAAAGCATAAAACAAATCATAAAACATCCCAAAAATCACATCGAGAAAAGACATGACATCATCTCCTGTTGGTTGTTGGCTCGTGGCGCAACTCTAATTAAAAACAAGTACAATAATTAGGAACTGGAAACAGCTTAAGAACCAAACAAAATTAATATCACGGCCAAGACTAAGGGCAAGGTGAAATTATCGTCAGGATAAATAACAGTGATGAACTTCGGTAAGACCAAAGTCATTCCCGCCGTTATCGATTTCAAATACTGCCAAACGCTTCCCGTGTAGGCCTCAATAGCCGCTGTAACTAGACTAGCAATAATTATCGCCAGCCAATTGATACCGCCACCATAAAAAGAAAATATCAGCGCCACCAATAAACAAGTGGCTACCGCAAAGGCCAGGAACCCAAAAAATCGAAAATTTGTTATGCCAAGCTCATAAGACAAAAGTCTTACTAATGCTGCCAGCGGATCAGCTATAGCTATTACGACTATCGCCGAAACTAAAATTACTTCACTAACTAAACCGCAATATAAGCCAGTAATCAAAATGGCTACTGCCAGAAAACAATAGGTTGAGGCGTTATAACCGAAATGCTCATGTGCTCTCAGGATTGACCCATAAAACGGCAACCGTTTAAAGGCCTGATTGGCAGCCGGACGATAAAGACGAATAATATCAATCGTGACACAAATTCCCGCCAACAGCCAAGCTAATCCCAAAAGACAAATTAGCCAATAATCAAAATAGTTAATCCCCCGCCATAAAAAGTAAACCGGCAACATCGATAAACAACCGCAAATATGCCACAACTTTCGCTTAGTATTCCAGGCTTCTTGATCCATGTTATTGTCTCCATTGTAAAGAACCTAGGTCAAAACTAACATATTTATTCTATTTTGGCAAACTAAAAAGATGGCTGATCGCCATCTCCTTAGTTTAATACGATTGTTTTCGGCGCCCCAGCGTTAAGGATCAGCTAAATTAATATCCAAGCAGCGCCTTTCTAATAAATAAATTAATTATGATATATGAATCAGCTATTTTAGTTTTCTAAAATCCAAATAACTTTTTAAAGAAACCGCCCATTTGACCAAAGAAACCAAAATGGTTTCCGTTCTTAACTTCAGTGCCTGCTCCGATACTCGCGACCACCGGTTTATTCTGATCAATCACCGAGCTGGCAGTAATCGACGTGCCACTAGTTAAACCCTGAACAACTACCGTATCGCCAACCATCACATTCGCAAGGGAAATAGTAGCTTGTCCCTTAACAATCTTAGCACTCGCCGTATCGACAGTATATTGAATGCCGCTTCTGGTAGCAACGGTTATGGTCGCACCACTAATAGCAGTCACGCTACCAGCTACCACCGGCTGTCCATTACCCGTAATTGCCGGAATAGTTGATGAGCCAAAACGTTCACCCTTACCATTAGTTCGCATTCCTTGTGGCCCACCATTAGAATTAAATCTGATGGAAGTAGCTGCGATATTGGTGCCACTGATCGTCCCTTCAATTCTTAGGCTATTGCCCACCGCTAAAGTACTGAGGCTACTGGCAACATTATCTTTAAAAACTTTGGCCGCGCTAGTATCAACAGTATAAGTGATGGCCGTGCCAGCGTTACCAAAACCCTGGCGACCACTGACCATTAAGTTGGTGCCATTAATCGCCGTAATGGTGCCGCTGACGCCATTTTGTCGTTGCTGCAGCTGACCGCGACCGAATCGCTGTCCCGTTTCCACGCCAGTGGTCGCTGCCAAGGCAGGTGCTGTCGCCAAGATACCGGCACCAAAGACTAAGATAGAAATGATTGAAAGACTAGTTTTAGAATTCATATGTTTTGGTTAATTAATTATCGTTCTGTTATAAATACAATTGAGGTAACAGAAATATTCCAAAATAATTACCCAAAAAAATATAATTAAAAATACCTAAAATGAGGCAAATATTTTATCAACACCATAATTGAAAGATAACCTCCAACATTAATGTATAATTTAATGTGTGTTATACTATAATTACGTTTAGAGACTACTAACCAGTAATAATCGGCTAACTTATGAAAAATATATTCCACGTAAAATTACGGTTCAAAGTCTTAAGTTTTTTATTGCTCTTTACAATTGCGTTTTATTTTTTCCGTAGCAGCAACTACTATAACTATAAAATTTTGGCTGCCGATCTCGGAAGCATCCCCTGGCTATATTCGACCATCGGCTTAATTTTCGGTGTTATCTCTGCTTTCATTATCCAAAAAGAATGGCAACAATGGAATGATCTAGTTGATGCTATTAAAGGTGAAAACAATGCCCTATATGAATTATGGTTGTGGTCTGAACGCCTACCCCAAAACATCCATGCGAAACTTAAACAATCAATTATCACTTACTTAACGACAATGATTGGCGAAGGTTGGCAAAAAACTGAAGCAGGAGAAATTAGCGATGAGCTTGATGCCAATATCCGAGAGATGCATAATATTGTCGCCGATCTAAATGAAACGCAGCCAATCATGTCTTCGATTGCCTTTTCATTACTCAGTAATGTCATGAGCTATCGTGAAAAGAGAGTCCGTTATGGCTCGAGCCATATGCCCAGTATTCTGCTTTCAACTTTACGTTTTGCCACCTTTCTGATGATTGCCCTTTGTCCGTTAATCGTCGTTAAAGACTTCGAATTGCATTATATCTTTAGTATTAGTATTGCTTTCCTCTCTTATATCGTCTACCTAGTGTCTTATGACCTTGATCACCCACTACGACCTGGTGGCTGGCATCTGACCATGAAAGACTACCAGAAATTACTCGCGAAATTATCCTAAAATTTATAATTAACAAAAAAACACCAGCCACGACTGATGTTTTTTTGTTCATAGCTATTTAATCCCCATCAACTGACATTTTCGTTAAAGCAACAACCGAAAATTTTTTTTAAAAATATAATGAAAAACCAGCCACGCCAACCCGATTCCGCCAATAATATCTGGCAAATAATGCTGTTTAATCAAAACCGTCGAGATGACAATCAAGCAGGTCAGTGGTAGTAACAACAATGCAAATTTACGACTCATTCGCATCAAGCAAAGATTAGCCAAAACCGTAAAAGTTACATGTTCACTAGGAAAAGAATTTTGCGCGGTATCCACTGAATAGATAAACAAAACTAGTTTATCAAAAATATTTACCGGTAAAACATCACCTCTGATCATCATGGTCGGCAATAAAATAAAACAAAGATTGCAAATTAGTGCTGCCCAAAAAAATGATTTGGCGGTTGCCAAAAATAGTCTTTTATCTCGAGCAGCCAGAACAAACACCAGAATTAATACCGCTAAATATAAAATATATGGAACAATAAATATAGCAACAAAAGGAATCTTATCGTCCCAAGGAAATTTAAAAATATAACCGCTAACAAAATTCCACTGAATTAGCTTATAGACTAAGGTGATTTGTAAGAGAAATAAAATAAAATAGATCTGCGCCTGATATTTTCTCCACATATTGTTCGGCATTAATATTGGGATTAAACTTGCCTCTAACTTCATTATATTCTCTTTTCATAATAAAACATACTCTCGGCCTAGGCCGAGAGTATGTTTTATTGGCACGGGATGGAGGTGCCGCCCCCCCGCTAGCGGTTTTGGAGACCGCTGTACTACTGTTATACGAATCCCGCAAAAAAGCGCTAACAAGCGCCTATTTGGTTTCTTTATGAGGAGTATGCTTTTTGCAATGTTTGCAATATTTGCTCATTTGCAATCTTTCTTTGAGCAATTTTTTATTTTTACGAGAAAAATAGTTAATCTTTTTGCATTCAGTACACTCGAATTTGATCATGTTATCTTGGGACATATCAGTAACTTAATTTATTGTTATTATTTAAGCCGGCCATCAGAATCGAACTGATAACCTACCGCTTACAAGGCGGTTGCTCTACCATTGAGCTAGGCCGGCATTACCGCCAATTCGTAAATAGTATGGGTAAATACTAACATAAAACTAACAAAAAGGCAAGTAGCTGAATTTAAGCCAATTTTCCACTTAAAACAAAGGATTTAGCGTCAATAATCTTAACCTTGACAAATTGCCCAACTAGCGACTTTTTACCACTAAACGCCACAATTTTGTAGCTAGCGGTCTTGCCAAAACAACGGCCATTTTTATAGCCGTCAACCAGTAAAAGCTCCGTCTGACCCAGATACTTTTGACTATTCGCCAAGGCAGTTTCTTTTAGTAGCTTATTTAATCTCTCTTCGCGCCGCTTTTTTTCTAGCTTAGAGACATTATCTTTAAGTTGAGACGCGGCGGTACCAGAACGAGATGAATAACGATTAAGATAGGCCATATCAAAACCAATCATTTGCATTAATTCGGCCGTATGTTCAAATTGCTGTTTCGTCTCACCCGGAAAACCAACGATGATATCGGTCGAAACGGTCAGGTTTTTAATTTTCTTCCTGGCCTGAGTGATTATTTTTTGATAATGCTCTGCAGTATAACGACGATTCATTTTTTTTAGGATGTCATTATCACCGGATTGTAAGGCTAAATGCAGATAAGGTGTCAGATGTTTTCCTTGTGCCAAAACATTAATCAAGTCCAGTGAAAAATCCTTCGGATGGGAAGTTAGAAACCGCACCCAAAATTCACCCTCGATTTTATTCAGCGCCGTTAGCAACTTAGGAAAATTATAACGACCGCTCTGGTAAGAATTTACATTTTGGCCAAGTAAAACTATCTCTTTGTAGCCCTGAGCTACTAATTGCTGACATTCAGTAATAATACTTTTAGCAATTCGAGAAACTTCCCGGCCGCGAGTGTAAGGCACCGCACAATAGGAGCAGAAATTATTACAGCCATTACTAATTGGCACGTAAGCAGTGAAAGTTGACTCGTGGTGCGCTGGCAGACATAAATAATCAGTCGTCGTCAGGACTGACTGCGATTCGATAATTTCAGGCAATTGATTTATTTCTTTGGCAGTAATAATCAGGTCAAATTGCAGGCCCAGCTTCTTTTTATCTTTAGTTAGTACGCAACCGGTCAAAATAGCTTGTAAGTGACCGGCTTTCCGCCGAGTCTGCCATTGGCGCGCCTTACCATAAATCCGATCAATCGCCGATTGACGCACTGAGCAGGCCACCGCAATAATCAAATTTGCCTCGCGTTCACTATCAGTTTTTTTCCAACCCAAATTCAAAAGAATCATTTCGATTCTTTCGGCATCAGCCTGATTCATTTGGCAGCCTAAAACCAATAACAGGAATTTTTTAGTTGATTGCTTCATGAAAATTAACTTATCTAATTATTGATCGATCTGAATTAGCCCTAGATTCCCGCTTCTGCCTGACGACAGACAAGTGCGCAGAAATAACGAAGCAAGATCTTCATCCCAAAATCATACCTTAAAACAACAAAATTTTCAAGATAAAAAAAGTGGCCACTAACGACCACTCCAATTAAAGTAATAATTTATCGTGCCACAAATAAAGTCAAAATTACCCCAATCGCAGCTGAGGCCAAGAGCATCATACCAGTCATGGTCACCACTCTTTGCGTCGAGGAAGTGCTTCTAACTACTTTTACTAATGTTTGCTTTGCCATATCTACTGAATAATGATTTTTATTCGTTTGCTATCGTTAGGGGTAGTATCGCGCCAATAAGGAGAAATTATGACTTCAATATTATTAATGACACCAGTTTGTGCCGCCCACGTGCGAATTTGTTGAGCAGTTTTTCCGGTAAAATTACTCTTATTAAGAGTGTCATTACCTTCGGTTAAATATGCCTTTAAAGGATAACTAACTTTAATGATAATACTATTAGGGTTTTTGGAATCTAAAACCGTATATTTAATCTGACTAACGTCAATCGTTGTAGCCGAGAGGCCCTTGAGATCCATCTTTTGGGTTTTCCGTGTTATTAATGCGGCTAACTGCGTTTCATCCGCCTTAACGATCTTTAAGCGAACAACCGCCGTTAAGGTGAAGGTCTTAGCCACATCACCCAACTTCTTATCAATTTCATAACTGACTAGTTCGCCCTTAACATTAGTATTGGTCGAAGAAACGGTGGTCAAATAATCATCAACCGCTTTAGTGACAATTTCTTTTTTGGCGAGATTAATATCGCTATCAGCAATATAGTAAGAATCGCCGCCAGTTGCCACCGCCAAAGGTTCCGCCACTTGACCGTAAATTTTATCCTGTAACGTTGTTGCCAGCTTAATGATTGTCAGCTTACCACTAACTACTGACTGAAAGCTGGTTCCCTCTTTTGGATAAACATCAACCATAACACTGCCGCCAGCCGGAACATTAACCTCACTATTGGTGCGAACAATCACACCATTCTCAGCCTGAAATTGAGTTGTTTTAACTAACTTCTGACTCTTGGAATAGCTATTAACTACTTTAATGCGACCAACGAGGTTAGTGCCAGTAACTGGCTTCGTACTAGATGTATTATAAACAGCTGAAACCGTCGAACTAATTGTCTCAATTATTCCACCCACAGCATCTTGATCAGCTAATTCAGCTGAAGTCGATGAGGTTCTAATCTCGGTGACAAAATTTAAATTAACCGTCTGAGCATCTGCCGTAATCACTATAGTTGCCTGTGAATAAAACATTAAAAAAACAGCACACAAAATCATCGCCGCAAAAACGATAAAGGTGATGGAAATATTGCGATAAAGATTAAGTCGGCCCATATTGCAAGTTAATGAGAAGAAGCCAATTTAATAAAAAACTATCAAAATTCGCTGAACTATGCTTCTGCTGTTTATTATAACACAAATTCAATAAAAGACCTACTAATTGTGGATAAGTTTAACCACTAAACCTTGACCGTTCCCGGCCCTAGCAATTGTTCAATCTCCTTTTGGAAGCTCTCGGTATAATTAATACGAAAGGTGGTCCGAATTTTTTCACTACCCTGTTCCTTATTAACCAAAAATTCAACAAGATGATTACCCGGGTGCCGTAAAATTAACCCTTTTAGATTTTTTGATAAATCATAAAGCAACGGATGACCTAGACTAATGGTGATAATTTTGTCGACAATGACTGGTTCTTTCTTGGGTGTGTTTTTTTCAAATCCTCCCGCCGGTCGAAAGCGACGGTTATTATTACTGCTCGCCTCACGTGAGGCAATCAAAAATTGATCTAAAGTTTCCTTTAAATTCTCCTTATTAATAACAACGGCTAGGTCACATAGCACCTTACGTTCACCATCTTTATCGGAAATCACTCCAGAACAAATAATTAAATTATCTGGCTGCCAAAGATGAGGATTTTTTTCTAACACTTTGGGGAAAACTAAAATTTCAATATCGCCAGTAGTATCTTCAACTTTAACAAACAACATCGCATCACCTTTTTTGGTATAAATTTTTTTTATTGTCGAAATAACTCCAGCAACACGCACTTGTGAACCATCAGCGCAACCCTTTAAAGTTAAACAAGCAGCGGCATAATTTCGAACTTGTTTTTCAATATCCGACATGGGATGCTCTGATATATATAATCCCAAATACTCTTTTTCCCAAGTTAACTTCTGACGCTTATCTAGCATTGCCACCTTATCTAAGCGCAACCGCGTCAAATTAATTTGTGCCGTAGAAGCAAATAAACTATCCTGACCATTACCCGCGCCCTGATTAATTTCATTGGAAAAAGTCAGCAACTTATCCATATTCGCCAGAATATGATTTCGTTCTGCCAGTGAATCCATTACACCAGTTTTGGCCATTGCCTCGAGTGAGCGTTTATTTAGATCCTTGCTTTTAACGCGCGACAACAAATCTTCCAAATCAGAATACTTGCCACCTCGTTTGCGCTCTTCAATAATTTCCTTAACGATATTCTCACCTAAACCCTTAACTCCCAATAAACCGAAGCGAATACGCGGTCGGCCCGTCTCTAAACTTTCAGCCACCACACCAAAATCAGAAAATGACTCATTAATATCGGGCGGTAAAACATCAATACCCATCTGACGACATTCTTCGACTTCAATCGCGACGCGATCAAGATTAGTCTGATCGGACGTTAAAAGTGCCGCCATGAATTCAGCCGGATAATTCGCCTTTAACCAAGCGGTTTGATAGGCTATCAAGGCATAACAAGCCGCATGGGAACGATTAAAGCCATAGGAGGCAAACGGCAAAATAAATTCCCAAATCTTTTTAGCTACCGGACGTTCAATACCACCAGCAATCATTCCATCAATTAACTTGACTTCTTGTTCATCTAATAATTCTTTAATTTTCTTACCGACCGCTTTACGTAAAACATCGGCCTGACCATAAGTAAAGCCAGCCAAACTGCGTGCGATTTGAAAAATCTGCTCTTGATAAATCGCTACACCATAGGTTTTTTCTAAAATAGGCTTAAGTTTAGGATGCAAATAAACTGGCTTTTTACGACCATATTTACCGGCAATATAATCGGGAATATATTCAAGCGGACCCGGGCGATATAAAGCTACCATGGCGATTAAGTCTTCGATATCAGTTGGCATTAACTGCTTTAAATAGCGCTTCATGCCGGCACTTTCAAATTGAAACACACCAGTAGTACGACCATCTTGAAAAATTTTATATGATTTCTTATCATCCAGCGGAATGGTATCAATATTAACATCAAGATTATGAATTTTCTTGACTACCTTTAAGGCCTGTTCAATAATAGTTAAGTTAGATAGACCCAAAAAGTCCATTTTAAGTAAGCCCAATTCTTCAACCATTTTTCCCTCATATTGAACGATGATAGTTTCGTTGCTACCAAACTGACGCGGCGCATAATGATCGATCGCCTCCGGCGTAATCACTACTCCGCAAGCATGTGTCCCCGCATGACGACAAACACCTTCCAAGCGTTTGGCGATGGCGATTAATTTCGAGCCATCGTCATCACTCAAAATATCTTTCAATTCGGGCACCGCTTCACAAGCCTCGTCTAAATCCATACCCATGGGAATCAATTTAGCCACGCGATCACAATAATTATAAGGAATGCTCATCGCTCGTCCCACATCACGTATCGCATTACGCGCCGCCATCGTTCCAAAAGTAATAATTTGAGCGACATGATCGCGGCCGTATTTTTCGGCGACATAATTCAAAACATCATCGCGGCGCGAATCAGCAAAATCAGTATCGATATCAGGCATCGAGATGCGCTCGGGATTTAAAAATCTCTCAAAAATCAAATCATACTTAATCGGATCAATATTAGTGATCTTAGTTAAATAAGCCACAATGGAGCCAGCCGCTGATCCACGTCCTGGACCGACCACCACGCCATTATTTTTGGCCCAAATAATAAAATCAGACACGATTAAAAAATAGCCGGCGTAACCAGTCTTCTCAATAATTCCTAACTCATAATCCAGCCGCTCCTGAAGTTCAGTGGTAATTACCTCGCCATAACGTTCCGTTAATCCCTGCTGACATAATTCGCGTAAATAGCTATCAGAGGTCATGCCAGCTGGTAAATCAAAAATCGGCAAAATATTTTCACCCAAAGTTAATTCTAAATTACATTGCTCGGCCACCTTTAGGGTATTGGTAATTACTTCGGGATGATCAGCAAAAGCCGCCAGCATATCGTCACCCGACTTGAAAGACAAATCAAAGCCGATGTATTTCATGCGATCCGTATCTGACAAAACTTTTTTGGTTTGAATACAAAGTAAAACGTCCTGTGCATAATCATCATCCTTATTTGGATAATGAATATCGTTTGTCGCCACGACCGGCACACCAGTTTCCGCCGCCAAGGCAAACACTGCCTCGTTAACTTGATTTTGTTTGGCAAAATGTGGGTGCGATTGCACTTCCAAATAAAAGTTTTCGGCTCCAAATAATTCCCGATATTTCGTAATCATTTCTCTGGCAGCAGCTAAATCATTATTTAAAATATGATTAGCCAATTCGCCAGCCGTGCAGGCCGTCGAGCAAATAATTCCCTCGTGATATTGCTCCAACAACTCAAAATCAATGCGCGGTTTATAATAAAAACCCTCTAAATGAGCAATTGTCGTCAGTTTCACTAGATTCTGATAGCCAATTAAATTTTTGGCTAATAAAATCAAATGATAAGGCCGCTCATCAAGCTTGGGACGCTTATTCAGGTGACCGTTACGTGCGACGTAAGCTTCAACGCCGACGATCGGTTTAATACCGGCCTTCTTCGCTTTTTTATAAAACTCAATTGCCCCATACATAACACCGTGGTCGGTTAAGGCCATCGCTGGCATTTCGTATTGCTTAGCCAATTTTACAAGTTCATCAATCTTACCCAAACCATCAAGGAGTGAGTAATGCGAATGGGTATGCAAGTGGACAAAAGGAGTCATGAAATTTAGTTTGAGCCTTTATTTAGCAATTAAAGACAAAAACTCCCCAAGGCTAGAGAGTTTTGTTTATTGAGTAAAATGTGATTGTACCATTACCATTATACAAAAAAATGGACTTAAAAACAAACTGAAAATTACTTTAAAGTAACAGCTACCGTGAGATCTTGCCCGCCACGGTTCACTAACAATTCAACGCGATCATTTGGTTGATAATTACTAACCGCTTCCGCTAAACCGACAAAGTTATTAAGCTCAATATCATTAACTTTTTTGATAACATCGCCCTTTTTTACTACGCCATACGCCGCAGTATCTTTCAGTGGCTCATAAACAACATAAGCCCCCTTATCACCAAAAGCAATCAAACCGTCGATTTGCGACAAATCAAGATAGTCAACGCCTAAAGTTGCCCGAGTTATTTGTTGTTTAGAAAGAACTTGAGTCATAACAGTACTGAAATAATCTGCCGGAATAGCGCTTCCGCCAGAAATAATACCGATAACTTCACCCTTAAAATTAACCAGTAATCCCCCTTCAAAGTCGTCGGACAACGTTTGAGCTAAATAAATTCGTTTACGTAAATAATCAGAATTTAGCGCTAAATCTTTATTCTGGCGTAAGTCATAACCAATTTTTGCAATCGTTGTTAGTGATAATTGATTACGACCAGAAACAACGACCACTGTCTGTCCCAGATGCAAGTCGCTGGACCTGCCAATCTTCGCAACTGATAAGTTGCTAGCTGCCATATGGCCAAAAATAACACCAGTCGCATTGTCCAATAAAAAATTATCTAAAGCATACTTTTTATTTTGATATCCAACAGCAGAATACTGGCCCTTGAGATTACTAATCGCTTTCGCAGTCGAGATCACCCAACCATCGGCTGTCAAAACAAAGCCACGACCCAAAACATCACTTTGTGTATAAGCGGATGAAAGTGGATCGGTCGATTTATTGGTCCGATATACATTAATAACGGTCGGCAATAAATCATTTTCTATTTGCTGGATTTGGGTATCTTGCTCTAAAACCACTGAGCGCGGCTGCTGAATTACGATGTTACTATCCAAATTTGAGCCAGCATAATTAATGGTCCCAACAAAAGGAATTTTAAAATTTCCCGTGCCAATAATAATAAAACCCAAGATACCTGAAAGTGCCCCAAAAAAAATCGCCAGAATAATAAAATAAAAGGAGTTGCTAAATTTGATTGCCATATAATTGATTAAATTTTTGTTTAAATTAAATTAGGTCCAGGCAGCGGTCAAAAAAATAGCTAACGCCACTACCGTACACCAAATAATGTAGCGCCACAAAAACCTGCTAGTCAATTGATTTTTTAAGGCCGCTAAAGTGACAGCTGACAAGAGATAGTAAATTAAGGAAACCACTGCTGCTGCCACATAAAAACTCGTTGGCAAATACATTAATGCTGTTAAAATTTCTATTAAGATCAGAGCAAGAATTGATGAATATATCCACGCCTCGTCTCGATTAATCTTTTGTCTGGTGAGAGCAAAATTAATGATAATAAGATAAGACAAACCCAACATTAACAATATCCCCACTTCCGACCAGTTCAAAAAAATATAAAAACTAATAAGTGAACTAGTTAAGAAAAAAATAATCAAAATATTAGCATACAAGGAAACGTTCTGCAAATTAATAATATGTGTTCGGTTCGTTTCATAAAATTCATGAAAAACGGCTTCCAAATAAAGCCAAAAAATTAACGACCAGGCCACAAGAAAAATATTGATTATTTGAGGATTTTCCAAAACCAGAAAATACGCTAAACCAGCCAAATAATATGTAACCGCAAAAAACATTAGGCCCAAGATTGGTTTTTGACGATTTTTTAATTTTAGTAAGATAAAATTAGCCACTGTCAGTGCCAAACCTAAAACCAAAAAACCCAGCCAATAATCTGGATAATAAGCAGTGGCCTTGGCTAAACCAAAGAAAGTTAACGGTATAAAATATGGTAAAAATCTGACCAGTAAAAAAATCATAGGACTAGTTCTTTTCGAATAATTGTCTCAAATCGTTGATTTTCTTATCAGCGTTTTTGGGGTTGCCATTGGAGATTAGGTCGGCGATTTCTCCCAACAGTAAAACTTCGGCTAAATGCCGTGCCTTATACTGCGCTGGTAATGTTAAATTCAATAAACTTGCTTGGGCGGTATGAGACAGGACTGCCAGGTTAGGGTTGGTGGAGCTAGCTACAGCTAAATATTCGGTAATAATTTGTGATGACTGAGATAAATAGTCTTCATTTAGTCGTTCAACGTCAATTGGCTTTTGTGTGGCCAGAATCGGATTCTTAACAACAAGCTGATTAACGTCGGAAATAACAACTAAATAACGCCAGGCGCAATACCAAACTAATCCCAGCAAAACCAAACCGAGGACGCTAATGGCGACAATTCTAAAAATAACACTAGTTTTTGAAATCGAGACCATAAGGTTCAATCAGATTAGCTGTTTAAATTAAAGTGGTCAAGGCCGCACCCAAAAAGACTAAAGTAAAAATAACGAATATTGTGGCCGCCGTTGCCAAAAAAGCATAGAGCGCTTCTTGGTATTTTTTTTCAATAAAATAGTAAGCGGGCCAAGCAAAAACCAAAACCCCAGCGATTGCCACGCTCAAAACCAACAAAGACAAGAAAGCGATGATACCAAAAATAATTGTCGCGGGATTAGCAGTCGCAAATAATGATTCGGTAGCAACCATAAAAATGGCGACTAAAACAATGTAAGCAACTTCCATAATACCAGCTATTACTCCCTGGCCCACCGGTGTTGCTAGTTTGTCTCGACCAAAAAATGCTTTGAGTTTAATCATATAGTTTGATTAGTTAGTTGATTATATTTTACCATTATTTAGACTAAACTCACAACCACAATATTTCTGACGATAAAAACCCTGCTCTTTAGCAAATTCCGTCGCTTTTCTAAAACCGTCATTAACCCTAAAATCATCAGCCAAAAATTTGAGACTATACTTTTGCGCCAAGGCTTGGCCAATGTTTTTAATCGCTTGATCATTCTTGTAAGGAGAAATAGACAAGCTGGTAGTAAAATAATCAAACTGGTGCTCGGCGGCATACGTGGCTGCTGCCTTCAAGCGATAATGATAACACAACTTACAACGTTTGCCCTGTTCTGGCTCCCCTTCCAAGCCCACGGTTAACTTTTTCCAGTCAGCATAATTTTGGTCAACCAAGATAAATTCTACGTTTTGTGCTTTAAAATATTTTTCAGCTTCCTGGGCACGCTTCTGAAATTCGCTCTCCGGCCAAATATTGGGATTATCAAAATAAACCGTGACTTGAAAATCCTGAAGCAACCGCTGCGACAGTAAACCACTACAGGGCGCACAGCAGATATGAAATAATAATTTCGGTTTAATCATAAACTACTTGCGGTTGGCAATAAAACTTTCGGCTTCGGTCAGAATTTCCTTAAGATTTTTGAATTTTAAATATTTACTAGCGACTTTGTAGGGTAGCCAAGCATAACCATTAACTTTCTCGCCTTCACCCTCATTAACCAATAATTTAACCTGTTGCCCCGCTGGTAGCTCAGCTAAATACAAGACCAAATCTTTTTTGATAAACTCACCGCTTTTGGTCCCATGTTTCTCTTTAAACATAAACTGAGTTTGTTGACGCCAGCCATCGATTACTTGCGTACCGCTAATTCCTGTTTCCTCACGTAATTCTCTAACTGCGGTTTCCGCCTCGGACTCACCAACCTCCATGTGACCCTTGGGCACATTCCAATAATCACCACGAAGATACAACATTAAATATTGAATGCCCTCTTGCGCATCTTGGCGATACAAGATAACACCAACTGATTTTTCGTATATCATAATATTAATATTTACAAATTTGACATGATTAATTAATTTATCATCTAGATTTCTCGGAGATACTTACGTCCTTTTATTTTAATTGGCAAATACTCTTGCTGTTCTTGATAATCATGATCGGGGCTATATTTATAATCCTTACCATAACCGAGATTTTTCATTAACTTGGTCGGCGCATTACGCAAATGAATTGGCACCGGTTCATCAGCCGTTTCTTTAACATCTTTCATGACTGCATTTATCGCCTCATAAAGCTCATTTGATTTCTTGCATTTCGCTAAATACACCACGACTTGCGCCAAAATAACGTTGCATTCCGGCATACCGATAAAGTGGCAAGCCTGATATCCGGCGACCGCCTGTTCCAGTGCCTTAGAGTTAGCTAGCCCGACATCCTCGCTCGCAAAGCGAACTAACCGCCGTGCAATATATAATGGATCTTCGCCACCAGCGAGCATTCGTCCTAACCAATACAAGGCCGCATCAGCATCACTACCACGCAAAGATTTGTGCAAGGCCGAAATAATATTATAATGCTGATCGCCGGTCTTATCGTATAAATGCGCATTTCGCTGCAATGACTCCTTAATTAGCGCTTGAGATAATTTAATTATACCAGATTTCAGTGGTTTCGTCGCTTTGACAGAAATCTCTAACACGTTCAGCGCCGTCCGCGCATCACCATTAGAGAGTAACGCCAAATAACTAATCGCCTCTTCATCGATTTTAATTTTTAAGTAACCTAAGCCCCGCTCCTTATCAGCGACAGCCAACTTGATGATATTAGCAATATCAGCTTCGGCTAATTGTTCTAACACAAAAACGCGCGAGCGTGATAATAACGCGGAGTTAACTTCAAAGGAAGGATTCTCTGTCGTCGCCCCGATTAAAATTACTGTACCATCCTCAACATGCGGCAATAAAGCGTCTTGTTGCGCTTTATTCCAACGATGAATTTCATCAATAAATAAAATAGTGCGGCGTTGCTGGAATTTTAACTGTTCTTTTGCTTCGCTGATTAGTTTTTTTAATTCCGCCACGCCCGAGCTGACCGCCGAAAAGGAAACAAAAATTGAACCGGTAGCGCCAGCAATAATTCGGGCCAAAGTAGTCTTGCCTGTACCTGGCGGGCCCCAAAAGATCATGGACGGGATTTGATCACTTTCAATTAAGCGCTTGAGTAATTTGCCCTCACCTACAATTTGCTCCTGCCCAAAAAACTCGGCTAAATTCCGAGGTCTAATTCGATCCGCCAAAGGCCCTTCTTTGGCCTGTAACGCCTCCAAATTAGCGTCAAATAAATCCACGGTAACTGATTATGACTAATACCCTAATCATACTTCAATTCGAGTTTTTAGTAAAATTATGATAATTTATTTTATCTAAATTTAGATAATTTTAATCTAACTAAAAATGTTACAGTGGATAAGTATCTTGACAAAATTTGATATATATGATATAATTATAATTATCGAAAGAGTACCTTCCCAAGCACTTCGACCAGACAGTTTCTGGCTAGAAGCAAATCAACTATCACCTGGCAGCAAAAATGCCAGACCACAGGGAGAAAGAAATGAAGCAGAACAACGAACTCCGCCATGCCCTGACCATCGTGACCGTCATCATGACTGGTTTGCTGTTTATTGGGAAGTTCTTCCCGATCAACCAGCACCCGGAACTCCAATGGCTGCAACACGATATCACGCTGTTTGGCTGGATGCTGAGCCCAATCGTCCTGATGCTGTTCTCGGCCTGGAGCTTCCAGTTCCTGACCGAGAGCTGGAGCGTGGTTTTGCGATACGGTGCCAAGAGCTTCCAGCTGTCCCCACCTTGGTGGCTTGGCCTGATCGCGGGACTAGTCATAATTGTGCTGACGCTGGTCAACGCAGCTCAGCTAGCCTTGCGAACAATCAACCTTGATCCGGTATCTCAGCAAACCGGGGGGGTTGTTCCGATTTTGGCAGTTGATGCCCTACTCATCGTCGGGCTCTCACTTGGTTGGTCGCTGTTTAAGACCAATGCGGAAATTGCCAACTTCCTCCATCCCGAAAACCCGCCCTTCAATATCTGAGGGCACCATTCAAAGCACACAAAAGCCGTCCCCCACCAATCTTCACAGATTGCCACGGGACGGCTTTTAAAATTTTATTGATTACTTTTTCTCTAAGCGCGTATTAACCAACTTCACCACCTCATCTAATTTCCAGTTAGACTTAATCAGATATTCAAAAACTCCTCGCTCTAATGCTTCGGCCGTTTTATCCGCCTCCGATAAGTTAGTTAAAATAATCACGGGCACTTTTTCCCCGAGCGGGTCTTGTCGCAATAGCTTCAACATCGTCAACCCATCCATGATGGGCATCACAATATCTAACAGAATTAAATCTGGTAGAAACTTTTTAAAAACTGTTAAACCCTCTTGACCATTTTTGGCTACCTTAACATTAAACCCTCTTTTAATAAACTTGGCCGATAGGACGCCCCTTAATGATTTCTCATCTTCTACAATTAAAATTTTTTTCATATCAATTTAAGTCAAATAATCTTATTACTAATCAAATACTACCAAACCTTAAAACGCAACTAGTCCTTAGAGGCGTCATTTTTCCGATTATGCAGCACTCCCTTCAAGTCAGAAATAATCTTCTCTAAACGAAAATCTGATTTAGTATAATACTTTTCCACACCCAATCGAAGATAACCAGCAACCTTATCGGGCGAAGCCGTATTAGAAACAACAAAGATTGGAATTTTTTTCCACTTTGACCCATCCTCCTTCATCTTAATTACCAAATCCAAACCATTTTCTTTACCTAAGAGATAGTGATCAAGCCAAATCGCATCAATCTTCACCCCTTCAGTCAAATACTGCAAGGCGGCATTAACTGATCGGGCTGAGACAGTACTAAATCCATTCTTTTCCAATTTTAATTTAATCGCCTCAGCCAAAGGACGCTCATCCTCGATAATTAAAATATTATGATTGTTTGTCGCCAATTTAATTGTGGCTGCTGACTGTTTCATATACAATTTAAAATTAATTAAAGCTACTTATTTCGCCTTACCTTTAGCTTCCATCCCAGCTAATGGTAACAAAATATAAAATTTACTACCTTTGTTTTCATGCGACTCGAACCAAGCCTTACCCTTAACCTCATCCATAATTTCTTTGACGATATATAAACCTAAGCCGGTACCCTCAGTATCCATACTTTTAACATTATCAGCGCGAAATAATTTTTGAAAAATCTTCTCTTGTTGACACTTAGGAATACCATAACCAGTATCTTCAACTGAAAATAAGATGCCTTTTTTATCCCAAGTCATCGAGAGCTTAATTTTACCTTTCTCGGGCGTATACTTAACAGCATTAGATAAGTAATTCTGAAAGATCATACGCATTAATTTTGGATCAACATTAACTTGCGGCAAATCATCGGCATAAGTGGCGGTAAAAGATAACTTTTTTTCATTAATACCGACCAATTGCTCCTTGACCACCTCTTCTGAGAGTAACTTCAAATCGGTTGGTTGCGGTTCAATAACAAAAGTTCCCAATTCTAAACGCGAGACATTCAATAAGGTATTAACTAATTCAACCATGCGTTGATTACCGCGATAAATCTCTTTAATGTAATCCTTTTGTTCAGCCGTCAATTTTCCCGCATCACCATCTAATAGCATTTCCGCGTACCAGTTAATAGCCGAGAGTGGCGTGCGTAATTGATGTGAGGCCAAAGAAACGAATTCTGTTTTCGCTTTATCGATTTGTCTTTCCTTGGTGATATCCATACTGATAACGGAAACCCCAATAACCTTACCGGCGGCGTTTTTGATGGGCGAGGCAGAAATCGAAACTTCAACTAAACTGCCATCTTTCTTTTTTCGAACAGTCGCAAAATGTTCAACTGGGTGCCCTCGACCAATCATCACTGAAATTCCTTCGATCTCGGAATATTTTTCGGGAGGAACAATAATCTTAATTGATTTACCAATAACTTCTGCGGCAGTATAACCATAAAGATTAACCGCTCCATTATTCCAGCCAGTTATTATACCACTAAGATCCTTACTAATAATCGGTTCCTCAGCATCACGAACAATCGCTGCCACCTGCTCAGCCTTAACCTTTTCTTCTTCGACATCTTCTAGAATATTTAAAATCGCCCCTTTTTGATTAATAGCATCCTGTTGCCTCGCTAGTAACTCTTTCGTCTGCTCCTGCACTTTTTGATCGATCTCAGCCTTAGCTTTTTTAATGGCGGTCACCATTAAATTAAATGAATTAGCTAAATCACCAATTTCATCCTTGGCTTTAAAGTCAATCTTAAAGTTAAAGTCACCATTTTTTACCTTATTAGTAAAATGTGACAAAACACTAAGTGGCTTAGTAATCCTGCCGGCTAATATATTGCCCATCACTAACAGCAGCAGGACAATAATTAGACAAGCCACCACAATAAAAATAATTAAATTAAACCGATAGGAAAATATCTCCGAAACATCTGCCTTAGTAATTAAACACCAACCAGTTTCCGGAATATAGGCGTGGGTACCAACAACTTGAACGCCACGGTAGTCTGTTGCTTGAAGAATTCGTGAATGCTTTTCAATTTTGGCTAACCCACTATAACCATTGGTTTTAACGTAGGCCATTTCTGCCGGATCAAAACAATTAATGGAATTTTGTGTCTCAACTTTTTGTTTTAAAATAACTTGACCAACCAAAAATATCGACGGTGTAATAAAAAATCTATCACTATTAATTAGAAAATTTTCTTCGGTCTTACCGAGTCCATTTTCGTTAAAAACCATTGCATAAAAATCATTAGAGTAATAACGCAAAACTGACACACCAAGAAAAGTACCGTCGCTATCGAGGATGGGAGCTGAAATAGCATAAGCAAATCCCTTAACCTGTGTGGAAACATAAATACTCTTAAAATACACTCCACTGGTGGCGTTAACGAAATAATCATCCCGTGACTTGTCCAGACCAACCTCCGACTCAATGGAGGAGGCGACAATTTTTCCCGTCTTATCTATGACCAAAGTCGAATGCAAACCGGGATCAGCCAGTAGGGTTCGAGTCAAACGCTTATCAACTTTATCCTTAATAACTCGGTACTGATTGGAAGTGGTTGGTTCTTTTAAAAAATCAAGATAAACTGAAGCCGAAGCCAAAATAACGGCAGCTATTTCTTTTTGCTGAATATATGTTCTGATGTGCTCCGCCCTTGCCCGATTACTCGAGATCAGATAAGCATTTATATCACCCTTAACCAAATTATTAGCATAAATTTCAAAACCGACACCCACTAAAAGTATGCCAATAACAAAAATAGTAAAAAAACTTAAATTGATTTTATTTCTAATTTTCATTTTATTTATTTAGACTTTATATCACCAGTATTTTTTTTCAGGGCGGCAATCTCTTGTTTGAGACGAATCATCTCAAGTTCCCGTCCCACCATCAATTTATTCAACTTTTCTGAATCGATTAAATTTTTCTTTAAACTATTTTCTGATAATTCCAATTTCTTGGTCTTTTCTTTAACTTTTTTATCTAAATTTTTATACAAATCATCCAATTTTCCCGCCATATCATTAAATGATCTAGCCAAAACGGCAGTTTCATCGGTAGCCTTAAGTTCCGCCTCACTTAACTTAATATTAAACTTACCGCCAGCAATTTCTTGAGTAATCTTGCTCAGTCGAGTAATCCTGGTGGTGATCCTACTAACAAATAAAAAAACGATAATAATTGTTAAGATAATCGCGGTGACGATCGCCAGAATAAGCGTCAAATTCATGGTCTGTACTAAAGACAACAAGGTGCGCGCTGATTTTTCATAAACGACAGTTACTGAACCATTAAATTTATAGCCGACAAAATTATCGCTATCACGAAAACTTCCCTGATTATTATTACCAGCTAAACCAATCGCAATTTTTTTCAATTCTATTTCTTCATGATCGGTTGAACTACTGATGCTGGTGATTTTTTCTTCGGTATTTAAGAACATTAGGCCATGACGATCCAATAATTCAACCTTACTAGCTTGGCCTTGCTGTAAATCCCACAAATAGCCTCGCAATTCGGATAAATCGATAGTGCCGATAATATTCCCAATGACCTCACCCCGGATATTTTTGACTGGCACCGCTAAACCCAATACCGGATTATTACTAATAGCACTTAGATAGGCTGACGATAGATAGGTTGCTTTAGTTTTAACTACCCCCTGACAATAATCTCTACTAGAAAAATCCTTACCAATAAATGGCGCTGAAGCTTGATCACCTCCTACTAAGATGCAAGTCGATCCCTTAATTTCATCTAAACCGATATTTTCAATTGTCGTAATCGTCTCATTAACGTCCGTAATTTTTTTGGTTACTTGCGCCAGAATAACTGGATCTTTTGTTTCTAAAGCCTCAATAATCAGTGGATCATTAGCCAAGCTGGTCAAATTATTTTCGGCACGATCAACATAAAAATTAACTAGCTGGGTAACCTGATCAACAGTGTTGGTGATATCAGAATTAAGATGTGCTGTAATCACGCGATTATTTTGCCAATAAATAAAAGCTCCCATTGCTAAACCGTCGATCAACAAGATCGCGACAATAATTAAAGTTAATTTAAATTTTATCGACATAGCAATTATTGAGTTAGATTCCGCATAAAGCTAGCGTTAATAATATCCAAGGAATCAATTTTTTGAGTGATTACTTTGCGCTCGAATAAATAGTCGTTAATCTTACTAATAGCTCCATGAATCGAGCCAAGATTAGGACCGTAAGTAAAAATAGTTAGGTTGTCTTTCAAGCCGATTATCCGATCAGTTGCTGCTAAAGCCGCTACCTCTTCGGGATAAATATTGTGAATCTGTGCAATAATTGCATAGGCCGCCTGTGGATTGGCTATAATAAACTCCGTGGTTTTATTCCAAACGCCAACAAAAGCTTGGACATCTTCCGGCCGCGCCTCAATAAAACTACGTTTAAAAACCCAATTACCGAAATTGATCCCCGGCATCTGAGAAGAATCAAAGATAATTTTACCCTTACCTTTGTTGGCGGCCTCAGACAAATTCGGTTGCCAGTCGACAATAGCGTCATACTTACCAGAGATAAATCCCGTAACCGCCTCTTCCGGGGTGGTGTCAATCTTAATAATATCCTCTGCCGGATTTAAATCGTTATTAATCAAAACAACATTTAAAATGTAATCCAAATATGTACCCACAGTGACTGCAACTTTTTTACCCTTGAGACTTTTGATCGTATTCAAGCCAGTTTTGGCGACAATACCATCAGCGCCAGAAGAAAGATCTGAAGTGAAAACAATATTGAGGTCTGCACCCTTAGCATTATACTGGATCAAATCAAAGGGCGGAAAGTTAACCGTATCAAGCTTGCCATCAGCTGTATCTTTTAATGATTGGTTATAATCAGTATTAGTATCAACTAGTTCAACATTGAGCCCAGCCTCCTTAAACCATCCTTTTTGATTGGCGATTTCAACCCAATATGACCCCGGCCAATAATACTTAGCCACGCGAATTACCTGGCCAGAAGTATGTGGTTGTGATTGCTGAAGGATAAACCAACCGCCAGTTGCTATTAGAGCAAGCATCAAAATAGCACCAACACCCACAATGATAAATTTATTTCTCATATTATATATGATAAACCAGAAACGATCAGTTTAGTATAATGAATCGGCTAAACTTATTACTTTTTTTCTGATTGTTTTTTTAATCTTTCAATCGTATTCTTTAAATCAATCATTTTTAGCTCCCGACCAACTAATAATTTATTTAATTTTTCTAATTCTTCTAGCCGCGCCTTTAATTCATTTTCAATTTCCTTTCGTTTTTCAATATTTTCAATTTCCGTAACAAAATATAATGGTTTCTGGCTACTATCCCGTACCAAGCTTGTATGTAAAGAAACCCAAATTGTCTTTCCTGCCTTAGTAATATACCTTTTTTCGACATCATAGTTGTTCATCAAACCCGACACCATATTTTTTAAAGCGCCTAAATCTCGCTTAACCTCATCTGGATAAGTAATTGCCTTAAAATCCAAATTCAATAATTCTTTAGCAGAATAACCCAGTATAGCGCAAATAGCTGGATTAACCTGAATCCACTTTCCCGTCGGCGAAACCAATGCCATGCCCAAGGATGAACTATCAAATGCATTCTTAAACTTCTCTTCGCTTTCCTTTAAGCGGTTGGAAACACGCTTCTCTTCGGTAATATCATGAATAATCCCTACTAAAATTTTATCGCCTTGATCATTTTTATAGACGTTTTTTTTAGTAATAATGGTGTGAGTTTGCCCCTTAGCATCTGTAAAACACTCTTCATTAATATTATTTTTACCACTTTTTAAAACCTCTTCGTCTTTCGCCCAAAAAACTTCCGCCTCCTTTTTCGGAAAAAAGTCGAAATCAGATTTGCCAATCAACTCTTCGCGACTGTGACCCTTAAATCGACAAAAGGCATCATTTAACAAAATCCAATGATGTTTACTATTCTTAACGAAGACTGGATCACTAATCGCATTAAAAATATCATAAAGAATCTCATCTCTAATAAAAGCTGGATCAATCGACTTAATTGGCTTATTTTTTTTCAAACCCAAAATAACTGATTTTATTGCATGGGCAGGATTATGTGATCTGGACTTAGTAACGACCGACTTGTTGACCATATTTAATTATTAAATTTACAAAAAAATTAACGAACAACACTAATTGTAGAACTATTTTCGGCACGCGGCGCGCAGAGTGTAACACGATTAGTGGTAGCGTTTTTATAAATTTGGTAAGCCGTGCCATTAGTACTGGTGGTCGTAGGATCAATTGGCATTGATTCTAAATATTTGGCTGTGGTTGAAACTAAATAATAGCCAACATCCGTTAAGCCACTACAAGATCCGCCGGTCTTACAAATCTCCTGAGCCGCAACACCACAGGCAGTACCATTAATAATCGTCGGCGGCAAGGAACCATTATTGTCGATCGCGTACTGATAAACAGCATTCAGAATCGAATTAAGATCAGAGCGACGATCAATATTACGAGCATCACCAAATTGTTTAGTGGGATTTAAAGCCATAACAGCAATACCAGCCAAAATAGCAATAATAGCAATCACTAGCAATAACTCTACTAAAGTAAAGCCTTGATTTTTAGATTTCATGTTTTTGAATTAGTTTCAAGCTACAATTTTTAGCCTTTACTATTTTATTATAACATACTTGAGTGCGGCCAGCCAAATTATGGTAGCTCTTGCCAAGTAGAACTAATGGTCGGATTAACCGCGGAAACAGAAACCGTTACTCGTCGAACAACGCCACTAAAAGTACTACTCGCCGTAACGGTTTTGGGTAAGATGCCAGTAACGGCGTAATCACAACTACCTCCATTAATACTCAGACTACCCGATCCTGTATAACTGGTATTTTCTCGAATCTGCTCCAGTGCGGTCTCAACGCAAGTATTAACTCCGGCTTTTGCTTTATTGGAAGATTGATAAGAAATAGCGCTTTTAGAACCGCCAGTGCCCAAAAATAATAAAGCTATCGCTACGGAAGCTGCAATAGCTCCGACGATAATAACACTAATTAGCAAGATAAAACCCTTAGCGCAAGGTAGCCGAACCGCTAAAGTTTTGGGTGTAATTATACTCATTGGTAGTAGACGAAGTATTAAGTTTACTAAGAGTGAATTGAATGCGAATGGAACCATTGGCAAAGTTAGAAAATGTCGTATTAGTGATAGCAACGTGACTATCAGTCAAATTAATTGGACTAGCTGTTCCCTCTTTAATTCTTAGGGTTCCGCTGGCTACATCAAAGACCGTGGGCGAATTAACTCCGGTGGGCACAGTAATAGTCAATGAGGTTGAAGTCGCACCACTGATCGGTGTAGTAATAGCGGTAGCATTCCTAATGATTTGTGTCATTTTTGTTAAAACCAAAGTACCTTGCTGTTCGACTTCCGCCACGGACTGCGCCTTGACTCGAACCGATAAAGCTAAAGAAAAAAACTGTGACAGCGCCAATAAAATAATGGCAGCGACAGCTACATAGATCAAAAGTTCCACCAGCGTAAATCCCGATTGTTGATTTTTATTAATTATCTTCATAAATTAATTACGCCACCAAGCAAATGAATAGGGACTATTAATAGATTGCGGCAAACTAAGTTCAATTGCAGCGCCATCAGAATTAGTCCAAGTAAAAGTCGGCGTAGCATTCATGACTAAGCGCTTACAAAACAAATCGCTCGCATTATCAGAAGTACAAAACATCAATTGATCTTTACTTAAGGGATTTGTGGTAATTTGGTAATGTTTTTGCGGATTAGCAAAAACTGGAGCCGGTACAAAAACAGTCGGATTAGAACCATTAGTTGGTGCCCAAGTGTTACCAGTTGGATTATATTGACGGTAATTAATGCCGGTAGTCCCACTATCGTTATAAACAACGATCGCCCTGGTGGTAGCTCCAGAAATTAGCCAGCCAGTCGCCACTAATTCCGACCCAGCGACCGGAATTTGCGCCGAGGTATCCGTATTAGCTGAATTCGTCCAAGCCGAACCGTTCCAATAACCAACTTGTAGATCGCTTTGGTTAGTACCAATCGAGGCAAAGATCATTTCATCACTATTCGGATTGGCAGACAAATCGAGATTGACCGAATCATCGGCAAAAGTAGCTGGAGTCGACGTAGCCCCCCAAGTACAGGTCGCAGTTCCGCCAGTACACGCGCGATAACGGACACCATTAATATTAGCGGCAACAGTAGTACCCCAAATCATCATCAAGTCACCCGACACCGATTCATATTCTAGGTCAAAATCATCCACGTCTTGAGCTGCCGTCACAAAATCAAGATTGGCATCAGAAACCGCTGATGGCTCATTACCCCAAGAAGAGCCGCTCCAAATCATAGCCGATAAACCAGCATTAGCATCCGCCCACTGAGCCGCAATTAAATTTTGACCAGCCCGTCGATCCCAAGCCATTTTAATCCACTGAATAACGCCAGTCGTTCGCAGAACGCTATAATTAGTATTAACTGACCAGTTAGCCGAACCGCAGCCAGTATTACCGGCCTTGGTACGATAACCAAGCTGGGAACTGCTGCCACCGACATTATTACTAAATAAAACCAGGGCATCACCAGTGGCCGTTTCATAAGCGATATCAAAACGACGAGTTGTGCCAGTGCCACCGACAGTAGTTGTCCATTCTTGATGCCAAGAACCATCATAACACAAAACATTCAAGACCCCGGCAGCTGTTACGAATCCGGCAATGGCCTCCTGATTAAGTGGAGAGGTGCGAACAACAAAGGTATTTCCACTAGCATTAGCTGTAATCGCCGCTTCCGTACCAAAATTATTTAAAGTTGTATTATAAGCGCGGTATTTCGTGCTGGTAGTGCCGTCACCATAAAGCAGGAGGCCACCTAGGGCCGCAATTGTTCGCTGCCAATTTGTTAGCTGTGTAGTCAAAGAAAAAGTCGAGGTTCCTAGTCCGGTATTATAACTGACGGTACTAGTAATAATTTTTGTATAGGAGCCAGAGTCAGCAACATCTAAATGGCGATTAAAGATCCCATTATTATCGGAAGTTCCCGATAAAGCCCAAACGCCTGCCGCGGTTAAACCGTAGGTTCCAGCCGTCAGGCTACTATAAGAAGTATCTCGTAGACTCCGAGCTGCTTCTAAACCCTCTTCGGCTAATAACATCGCCCGAGAATTGGCACCAGCGACCTGAACACTCTGCACGGCATAAGCTAACGCTCCCACCAAAACTGCGGCAATCAACATGAATATCCCCAACGCTAAAACAGCCTCAACCAAAGAGAAGCCAGAAAGATTGTTGCTATTTTTATCGGGGCTAGACACAAACTGCTTCATCAATCAATTAATATTTATTCAGATTGTTTAGTTTAGTAATCAACCAAACCCTTAGCATTGACACTTATGATCTTACGATCACCTGAATCTGAACTCAAGGTAATGGAAGTCGAGGCTACCGGTTCTCCAGTAAATTTTGAGAAGTTAATATCAACAACAGTCGAAGTAACGCTAGCCGGCAGACTGTAGGGCTCATCATAGTTACTGTTGCGTGAACCAAAACTAGCACCGACATAAACAGTAATACTAGAGGTAGAAAAATAGGTACCCCAATTATTATCTTGCTCCATATTAACGGCTAACAATTGCGCTCGTCGTAGTGACCGCACTCCCGCCTCGGTAGCTAAACCGAATTCATTATTTGTTTGGTAAGAAAAATATACCGGTGTCGCCAAACCGATCAAGATGGCCATAATCGCCACAGATAGCACCATTTCTACTAAAGTAAAACCACGCATTGCAAATCATTTAATTATTAAAGGCTACCGACAAGACTATAAATCGGCAAGATAACAGCAATCGCCACCGCCAACACAACCAAACCAACCATTAATAATAAAAACGGCTCCAGAATTACTGAGATGTTTTTAGATGTCATCTCCATTTTTACTTCATAAATAGCGCCAACCTTGACTAAGGTATCAGCTAAATTGCCGGATTGTTCGCCAGCAATGATTAATTGTTTTACTGTCGACGGTATTAGGATGTTGGCTTTTTTCATCGACTCGAAACTACGTCGTAATGATTTACCCTCTTCAATATCTGCCGATAGTCTACGATAAAACCTTTTATAGGGAGCATAATTAACCGATTCGACTAATGCATCAAGCGCTTCAACAATTGGCAGACCAGCATTGAGCAAAGTACCGAAAATAAACCCAAAACGCGCGACTTCTGCTTGTCGCACCAACCGCCCTGAGCCAGGCAAATATAGTAATAAATTCTGACCAATAAATTTAGTGAAACGAAAAAAGAAGAAAAAATAAATCAGGGCCACTAACGCCAAAAATACACCGGGCACAACAATCAAACCATAAGCAGTGACAAAATTACCAACATTAATCATGATACGAGTAACTAGAGGTAATTCAACGTGCAATGAAGAAAAAACTTTAGCGAACTTAGGAATAATAAAAACGGTTACGCCCACTCCAACAACGCTAGCCACTGTTAAAACTACTAGTGGATACATCATCGCTGATTTTATGTTAGATTGAAAGCTGCGATTTTTTTGTTGTTGCAGGGCGACCACCTTTAGATTATCTATCAAGCGACCAGAACGCTCGCCCAGGTTAATTAAGGCTAACGCCTGATTATTAACCAAGCCAGTACCAGCAAAAGCTTGATATAAGGACGAACCACTTTCAATTTCTGCCACCAAATAATCAATAAACTTAATCATACGTCGTCGCACCGTTTCTTCGCGCACAGCTTTAATAGCGGACAAAACATCCATGCCGGCAGTAAGCAACATGAGAAGATTTTCAATAAAATTTTCCCGGTCTTCGGTATAACCAAAGCCGGGTAAACGAACTTTTTTAGTATTAGATTTCTTACTGTTAGTTTTACCAGCCATAAAATTACTTTTTGGGACTAAGTATGATTGGCGTGGCGACTCTAGTCACCTCCTCAATGGTAGTTGTTCCGGTCAACACTTTGGCAATACCATCTTCAAACATCGAGATACTACCCTGTTTTTGGGCCAACTGCCAAATCTGTAACGACGAAGGATGGGTCAAAATTAATTCTTGTAACTCCGGTGTAATAGAAATGATTTCAAATAAAGCAACACGCCCCGTATAACCAGTACCATGACAAATCGGACAGCCCTTACCCTGATATAACGTCAAATCACCAGACTTGAAAAAGCCCCTGACTTGTGGATATTTAGCTACTAACTGTTCAGTCTTGACCTTGTAACTAACACGGCAATTCTCGCAAATTTTTCGTGTCAGACGCTGGGCCATAATCAACTGTAAAGTCGAGGCTAACAAAAATGGTTCGGCACCCATATCCAATAAACGCGGAATACCGGTGGCGGCATCATTAGAGTGAAAAGTGGATAACAATAAATGACCGGTCAAAGCGGCGTTAATAGCAATATCGGTAGTTTCGGGGTCGCGTATTTCACCAACCATAATAATATCAGGGTCCTGACGAACTATCGAACGTAAACCCTTAGCAAAAGTTAAATTGGTGGCTGTATTTACTTGAATTTGATTAACGCCAGAGATTTTATACTCAACTGGATCTTCAATAGTAGTAATATTGACGTCGCGGCTATTAATTTTCTTAAGAATCGCATAAAGCGTAGTGCTTTTGCCGGAACCGGTCGGCCCAACCGTTAAAATCATGCCAAATGGCTTTTCCGAAGCGGCTTCAATAACTTTTTGATCACGCAAAGACAAGCCTAAATCACTTAAACCATAACCACGAACATAGTGTGATAACAAACGAATAACGATTTTCTCGCCGTCTAAAATCGGCACAATCGAAACGCGCATATCCGCCGCAATACCTTCACGCTCATAAAACATTGATCCGTCTTGGGCAGCATAATGTTCATCAGTACGCAAGCGACTTTTTACTTTAATACGGTTAACGATACCCTCATAAAATTCTTTGGGCAAACGTCCCGCCTCGGCTAAAATGCCATCAATACGGAATCGCACCACCACCTCATAAGGCTCGGGCTCAAAGTGAATATCCGAAGCACGGTAAGTAATCGCGTCAGAAAAAATTTCATCAACAATTTCAGGAGCAATCCGATGTTTTTCTTTAATAATTTGAGAAAATCTCGTCGCTAATTCCTGACGATAGGAAACCAAAACAGTATTAATGTCTTCAGTTAGCGAGTAGGCAATTTTAACATTTTTACCATACGCCTTAATTAAAACTTCTTTCAATTCTTTATTGTCCGGCTGATCTGTAGTAATTACAAGACTTTTCGGAGTTTTCTTAAATAATACAATGCGATATTTAATGGCTAAGTCTTCAGTCACCAATTTAACCTGCTCCGCGTCAGGCATATTCGAATTCAAGTCGGCGTAAGGTACGCCAAAAAATTCCGCCATGGCCTGGCCGAATACATCTTTATCTAATAAGCCCTCGTCAAATAAATAGTCAATGATTTCAATATGCCGCCTAGCTGTTTCCGCTTCCGCGGTGAGCCAGTCAGCTTCTTCCAGGTACCCTCCTTCGACCAGGATTTTTTTGAGTTGTTGTTGATTTAATTCCATCTTAACCGCATGAGTTAGTTTACCCTGTAGAATAAGCTATCGGATATGCTTTAAATTATTGCGCTAGTAGTGCCAATAATTAGAAAAACAATCGCATTCGAGCCACTATTCTACTGGATTAAGACAAAAGGATAAATTTAAACGAGCGTTTTGACTTTATTAACGATGTCTTGGATTTGAGTGTTTGATTTGACAATGTAGTCAACCGCCCCCAAACCCTTAGCGCGCTTTATGTCCTCCTCCTGTGATAAATTTGATGTTACGATAACTTTAATCTTTATTTTCTTTTCTTTGATTTTTTCTAAAACACCAAAGCCGTCAAGCTTAGGCATAATCAAGTCCAATAAAAGAAGATCAAATGATGATTTTTCTAGGGCCGCAATTGCTTCCTCGCCATCAAAAACCAGTGTCGGATCAAAGCCTGATTTCTGGAATTTCAAACCCATGGCCTTGGCCATAGACTTTTCGTCTTCGGCAATAAGGATTTTTGGCTCACTTTTACTTGGCATAATTTTTATAACCAGTTACTATAGTTATCTATATTCTACCACAAATATAATAAAACAGCAAAACATATCAAGGCTATATATCAATAAATAATATAACCACCACAATTAAACCAAAATTAACTAATTGATTGCGAGATTAATAAGTAATTAACCGCAATTAACATAATAGGAGTTGTTTCTTGATGTCGGGCTGGGCGGAATTGAACCGCCGTCACGCGAACCTTCACCCTGGTAAATAGGTGTCGGGATGACCCGATTTGAACGGGCGACCTCGTCGTCCCGAACGACGCGCGCTACCATCTGCGCTACACCCCGAAAATTTAACAGGGCGGGTCGCGTATAATGCCGTTATACCACAGCCCGAAATTGATTATTTGGTCAGCTCATAGGCTGCGATACCATAAGCGACTGACACATTTAAACTTTCCTTAATCCCCTGCATCGGAATCTGCACGGCAGCGTCACAGCGCTTGAGTAAAGCCGGTGTTACGCCGGTGACTTCATTGCCAAGAACGATCGCTAAAGGATATTCAGATTTAAATAGCTTAATATTTTTACTCTCTTTTGTCAATTCTAAAGCAATCACTTTGAAGCCCTGCTTCTTTAACTTTTCTACGACCCGCCAGGACGACTTGGCTTGTTCCCAAGCCACCGAATTCTCCGCCCCCAATGACACTTTGGCCAGACCAGACTGCTCCGGTGTGCCAGTTATACCGCAAAGCCAAATCTTGCTAATGCCCAAGGCATCAGAAGTACGAAAAATAGAGCCGACATTATAGAGGCTCCTAATATTATCACAAATTACGTGAACTTCTTTATTCATAAAACAAAAAAATGGATTCCAAGCTTCCTTCGTGTCATTCCGGCCCTGCCTACCGGCAGGCAGGCTTGAGCCGGAATCTGAACTCTTGCTTCTGACGCAAACGAAGATTCCGGGTCAAGCCCGGAATGACGTCGATAATTCGTACTTAATAATTGATCGCCTAGTATTGTAAAACAGTCTTAAATTTCTTTGTTTCTTTGGTCTTACCAAAAACAATCTTCTCGATATTATAAGTACCGTATTTCGGCGCTTCAATAAAACCCGCCATCGCTGCCTCGGCTAACCAACCAGAATGCAACCAATCACAAAGCCATTCACCAGTATATTTGGGATCATCCTGATCAATTCCCGC
Source organism: Candidatus Buchananbacteria bacterium (assembly GCA_903888345.1). GTDB lineage: Bacteria > Patescibacteriota > Patescibacteriia > 2-01-FULL-39-33 > 2-01-FULL-39-33 > CAISTG01. The sequence goes on from CAISTG010000034.1 coordinate 46,134, forward strand.
CCCAATTAATTGTAACCACTTCTGATTAAATTTTTCTTGACTGCCAACCGGTGGCGCCATAATAATCGGTAAACCTAAAGCACAATAAAAACATAATTCCGATGGCTTAGTCCAAAGAATATCTGATTCACGCAGCGCCTTATTAAAAGTTTTGAAATATTGATGCTTATTAGATTCAAAAATTATATTAATACCCTTACCCAACTCTCGAGATAATTTTAATTTCTTTAGTTCCTCTTTAAAATATTCAGCTACTTGCTGATTAGTACCCGCCACCAAATTTAAGCGCATCTTACCATCCAAAATATACTTTTTAATACTGAAGGCAACTTCGACCCCCAATTCACGTTGAGCGCCAGCACCGCCAACGGCAAAAGTAATGGTTAAAGGCCGTGATTTATGTAATTTAAAATTAGACCCCAAATGAGAATGAATTGAGGGTTTGAATTGATTAATATATACGCGTCCCGGATCCAAATTAATTAGACGCTTCCCCAGATCCGCTTTCAAAATTTTTAAATTAACGCCAACATTTTCCTGAGGCAAGGGGAAACCAGTCAAAATAATCCGATCTTCCGTCACGCCATACAACTTTAGGCGATCAGCCACCCGCCGATTAGAAGCAAAGTAAATAATCCGGCTATCTTGAGGCTTAGGCGGTACCCAGGCACGTGAAATATCCGCATCACACAAAATACAATAAATTTCTCCAGGATAATCGAAATACTCTGCCATCATCGCCGTCACAAAAAACGTGGTAATAAATGGGAGTGGCGTTTTCGCTAATTTAGAAATCAGATGCTTGCCCCAATCACCTTCCTCAAAAAATTTATAAATCTGTTTTAATTGCAAATTAGAAGTCGATAAATCACGCTTCGGATAAAAATTCGGAATGGCCTGCAATTTATCGTATAAACTAAAAACTCGATCACCAATAAGTGGTACCATTTTAAACCGCGAGACAAATTCATAAAAGCCACGCGAGTTCTCCCAAATAAATTTGTCTTTTTCGGGAATGCCAACATAAGTATTAGCGGTAATAATACCCTTGTAGGCAATATTCTTTAAGGGGTAGGCAGCGCGTTGATGACCATAGCCCATATCAACTGTCACCACCCACGCTTTTTGTGGAAGTTTAGAAGTCATAGTTAATTCAAGTATAACATAAAACCCTGCTTAGTTAAAAGCAGGGTTTTATTAATTCGAATCAAATAATAATTATTTGCCTAAGCAAGATTCTTTAGCAGCTTTAGCGACGCGGAATTTAACCACAGTCTTAGCTGGGATCTTGATAGTTTCACCAGTAGCTGGGTTTCTACCTTCACGAGCTTTACGAGCAACTTTAACTAACTTACCGAAGCCTGGTACTACAAATTCACCATTCTTCTTTACTTCTGAATAAGCCAATGTAGTTAGGGTATCCATTAACCCAATTACATCTTTCTTTGCCAAGCCGGTCTTCTCAGCTAAGGCGCTCATAAGAGCTGATTTAGTCATTTTAGCCATAATCTTAAGATTATTTAATTATTAATTTTTAAAAACCTTATTTTCATTGGGGGTTTTATCCACACCCTCAATTCAATATAATCATTATATAGTAAAAACAAAGAAAAGGCTAATATTTTGTCAATGTTTAATTCCAGCCTCAAGGCATTAAACTAACCCGACTTGACATTTTGCTAATTTTTTGCTAAAATAGCGGGAAGTGTCTGATAGTAAATCAGGCCAAAAGGACCTTGAAAATTCAACGGAAAAGGAACTGCCATAATGGAAGCAACTAGCGATGTCAGTACTGGTCGGATTTCTACATTGCGCCTGTACAGCGACACGGCCGCCAAGATCAATCAGCGCAAGTTTAATCTGATTATATCCTATCTAGGCGAACAACTAGCCGATGCTCTGGCAATAATTGGAATTCTCGCTTTGTCCTGGTTCTATCAACCAAGTGACTTGAGTGAATTAATTCCCTGCCTGATCACTGCTCTCTTGATGGTTATGCCACTAGGGACCACGTTATTGATACTTAGGTCGGCGCGAAAATCAAAGAAACTCAAGCAAGAACTGGAGACACTTTTGCCAGCGATGCTAATCGAAACGCGCGATTTATTTCTACGCGACGAACAAAGCAAGCAAGACACGGACTTGGTCTTAATTGAACCCGGTCTTCATCCGCTCGAGGATCTCGACGGTACCAGATTCATCATCAAAGGAACTGAAATATACGGTGACTGGAAAGAACTTAAACGCCATGACAAAATTCAAAACGGCGGCATTCGCTTGATCGAAAAACTGTAATTCAACCAACAGGGAGAAAAACCGTGGGTATTTGGAAAAACGCGAAGTGGCTAAATTTTGAACAGAGATTCATCAATATCTCAGAGCCGGGTGAGATCCTAACAGCGCGGCTTTATGATGATGTCGTTGCTAGCAACCTGAAGCAGCACTACGACAATTGGCGGCTCTGCTTCAAGCTTATGTTCAGTATTATTGTTGCGGCAATTATATTGCTGGTACTATGCTTTCAGTTTCATTGTGTTTCCATCTGGCTCGTTCTAATTATCATTATGACCTTCGTGCCGATCCAATGTATTGCCTCGCAAAATGCCATTCAGTACCGCTGCTTACTGGAACCGCAACTACCAGCATTGCTAGTCAACACACCAAGAATTCTCTTGGGCGAAGAAAACAATCGTGGTGCTGGCGAAGTCATCGTCGGTCCCGGCCTCTACTCGTATATGCCGACTGACGATCCTTCGGTTTTCCGATTTAAGCGTGGCACACTAGTTTTTCATGCGAACATCGCTGCTGGTGCTGGATCGCAACTTAAATTGATCACCAAAATCTGGTAATCAGCCACCAGCAAGAAAGGCAAGCAATGAACGACTCAAAGATATCCGACGGCCAACTCAAGACAACGACCTACTTTTCTAGCCAACAGGCTCGGGAATGCAAAAGAAAATATGATGAAATAATCAATTGTCGCTCTTATGCGAGACAATTAGTATTGACCCTCGCACTAGCTTCCGGAATCTTGCTATTCTCTCCTACTATTATTGGCGCCAAAATTTTGATTGGCGTGTCAATCTTATCAATTGGCATGTATTCCTTCTTCCGCAGTGCCGTTGCCAAACGCGAAGCTGAGCTCAAGCCGCTCTACCCCGCACTGCTGGTTAGAGACGATACTTGTCTCCGATTTTCCGGGGAAGCGATTACTCTGAAGCCGGGATTATACCCGCTAGAAGAAACCGGCATGGAAACGATCACGATTAGCGGCACCAAACGCACTATGTTGCGAAGTGAGCTGGGGCAGATTATCAAGCTCAATACCGTGACTCTACTGAATTAACTCTGAACTTTCAAAATAACCCCGAACGCCTAACAGCGTCCGGGGCTTTTTATTTTTTTAATATTTTTTATTACCAATGTTCCAGAAATAATCGTAAATACTTTTGACGCTACCGACAATTGCTTGATGATGGCAAGCGACGACAAACGGCGGCTTGCCCGAAAATAAAACCAGCAAATTTCCGACAAACCAAATTGAAGCGGTAAAATTAATTTCTTTTGGCAACTCCCTGATTTCAATATTTTGTGCCGATAATTTTTTATTATCAATTCCAGCAAATGTTCCGATTGGTACTAAAGTCTTAGTAATAATCCCCTGCTTTTTCTTTAAACTTAAAAGCACTCGGTTAAAATCTTCCGAAAATATTTTTTGATAATTGCCCTGATGTGGGGCATCAATCGTATAAATAACCGACTTAGCCGGCAAATTAATCAATAACTTTTCAATAAAATTCTTAATCCCTTTTTGCGTATCATAAATATTAGCAAAAGGAAAATTTGCCTCGGAACGATACAACTCCGACAACGATTCTTCAAGTGAACTTGCGAGTGTTCGTTTATGATCAAAAATAGTTTGTAAAGTCTTCGGCGACTCCACCCAATAATAAGTCATCCCCTTGTAATGATTGGTCGACAAATAATTCTCACTAGCTAAGTGTTCCAAATTATCAATGGTCGTCGTTCGCGGCAAGCCGACTTTCTTAGCAACTCTAGAGGCTGGTGCCTCGCCGAGCTCAGTTAAGGCCAAATAGACCTTAATGGCATTATCCTTTAAACCTAACTCTTTGAGGATTTTTTTGAGTTGAACTGGCATAAATATGGGTTATTTCGCTGTTGCTGTCGGAAAAATCCGACAGTAGTAGCCGTATTTATTATCTAAATTTAAATAAAAAAATAATATGACTTCTTGACTTTCCCGAGAATTTCAGCTAAAATAATCAATCACTGCTATTATTATAGCAGTAAATGATTGAACATTAAAAACGGTCTAAAACCCGAAAAGGAACAGCGTTATGAAAAAGAACCTGATCGTCTTCCCTGGAACCTTTTGCCCACCCACTTACGGTCACCATGAAATCGTCAAAATGGCCGCGGAAATTTTCCCTTGTGGCGTTACGATTATGGCTTCGGCCAATCCCGATAAAGACAACTGGTTTACTCAAGAAGAACGCGCCGCCATGTGGCAAGCTTATGACCTGCCCAGTAATGTTCGCGTAACGACCCTAGATCAGATGCAACGTGAAGAAGTTGATTTTACTACTATGGTCATGGTTCGCGGTATTCGCAATCAAGACGACTATATTCATGAGCAATCCGTCATGGAACTAAATTTTAATGGTTATGGAATTAGCAAATACTTCTATATCATGACCACCGGCGAATTCCGCGAGCTGTCCTCATCGAGAGCCCGCGCTGCCGCCAGTGAACTGCGCTTAGCTGATCTAGCCAAGTATGTGCCACCGCAGATTGCAGGACAACTACTTGAATACGTCTTGCAAGCCAAAAATATTTTCTTGGTCGTCGGACGACCGGGATCAGGTAAGTCAACTTGGTTAAAGTCAGTGGTTGAAGTTGATCCTTCTGCCTACCATCTTGATGGCGATCAACTGAATAAAGAGCTGCGACCCGAACTAGTAGCAGCCTTCCCTGGCGTCGACCTGATCGAACTGGCTATGACTAACGAAGCCGCCTTGCTCGAAGTATTGGCCCCCAAATGGCTGGCACTACTGGGCGAACGGCTGAAACAAGTACCGCCTGGTCGCAACGTCTACGTTGAAGCCGCTTATGGACTTGAAGCCAACAAACAACTTTACCGCTATCTCGGCAGTAAAGTCATTCATGTTGGTTGCCAAGATCCGGCAGTGAATCAAGAGCGGATTGCCGCTCGTGGCACCAGCCGACATCAAGCCTTCGTCGAGAAGATTCCTGATCTTTGCGAGTCGGTTATGATCGCCGCTTCCGAAAAGCTATCCCTCAAACTCGTGGACACTTCCGGCAGTCTGGAAGATCTCAAACAAACTACCAAAGACTTTGTCAGCGACCTCCATCAAGGAACCTCATCATGAAAACTGAAATCAAAGCCAGGTTGAAACAGCGCTTTGCGCTGCTGTGTAAAAGATTTGCGGAAGCCAAGCAACTTACCGATACTGATGCCAAGATTGAGAAGTGGTGGAAAGTTCTGGATGAATGTTATAGTGCTAGCCAGCGTGCTTACCACAATTGGGAACACGTTGCCGCGTGCTTAGAGGAGTTCGATCGGGTCATTCACCTGTTCGATAATCCCCTTGCCGCTGAAGCCGCAATATTCTTCCATGACGCGAAATACGATCCTTTCGCCACCGACAATGAAGCCGTTAGTGCGGAAATGCTCGGAGAATTTTACGCTGACTTTGGTTGGCCGGACACTATTGCCAAGAAACTGGTTAATAGCACCGACCATAAGGCGACCAGCAAAGATAACGACGAGCAATTGCTCTGCGATATCGACCTGGCAATTCTGGGTCAGCCGTGGCCTCGCTACATCTGTTACGCCCAGGATATTAGAAAAGAATATCAAGCGGTACCTCTGGCTGCTTATCGCACCAAACGGATCGAGGTTTTGAAGAAACTTCGCGACCGTGAACCACTATTTCAGACGGAATATTTCCAGCGCCAGTATAAGCTGAACGCCGAGAGCAATCTGACTGCCGAAATCATGGCCCTGGCGCATGAGCAGTTCCCTAACTACTAAGCGCACCTTTACGTCCCGAACAACAAATTTGTTCGGGACTTTTTATTTACAAAAAAACCGAGCCTCGCGGCTCGGTTTTTCTTATATAGCTATTAATTACCTTTTCTACCCGATCGAATACGATCAGTCTCGGTTAAAAATTGTTTGCGTAATCTGATGGAATTCGGTGTGATTTCTAAGTATTCATCATCATTCATCACTTCCATACCGCGCTCTAAGTTAAGCTCCCAAGCTGGAGTCAGTTTTAACGCTTCATCCGCGCCAGAAGAACGCATATTAGTTAAGTTCTTGCCCTTGATTGGGTTAACTGTTAAGTCGTTGCCCTTAGTAACATTACCAATAACTTGGCCTTCATAAACTTCAACAGCACCATTAACATATAAGATGCCACGATTTTCTAAGTTAGCTAAGGCATAAGCAGCAGTCTTACCGGTTGCCATAGAAATCATGGAACCAGAATCACGCTTCTCAACTTCACCAGCATATTTCTTGAAACCGACAAAACGAGAACAAAGAATTCCTTCACCACGAGTATCAATTGTAAATTCACCACGATAGCCCAATAAACCACGGGTCGGAGTTTCAAATACAATTCTCGTTTGATCGGCTTCCTGTTTCATGTCGATAATCATGCCCTTACGCTTAGACATCTTTTCAATGACGGTTCCAGAATAATCTGTCGGTACATCGATAGTTACTTCTTCAAACGGTTCCAATTTAACGCCGCCTTCTTCCTTAATAATTACCTGCGGTTGAGAAACTTGAATTTCATAACCTTCGCGACGCATATTTTCCAGTAAAATCGCAATATGTAATTCGCCACGGCCATAAACTTTACAAAATTCAGTATCAGAAAATTCAACTTTAAGTCCAACATTAACTTCTAATTCTTTTTCTAAACGCTCTTTAATTTGCTTCGAAGTGACATATTTACCCTCACGTCCAGCAAACGGAGAATTATTAACCAAGAAATTCAAAGCGATCGTTGGCTCATCAACAGAAATAGCTGGCAATGGTTCTTGATCTGCAGTCAAACAAATCGTATCACCGATCCAGATATTAGGAATACCAGCGATCATCGCGATATCACCGGCGCCGACTTCAGTGGTTTCTTCCCGCTTCAAACCTTTAAAAGTAAACAATTTGGAAATTTTAGCATTAGTAATACTGCCGTCATATTTTCTGACAATCACATTATCGCCAGTCTTAACCTTACCTTCATAAATTCTAGTAATCGCCAAGCGACCCAGAAAATCATCATAAGCTAAGTTGAATGGTTGAGCGCGCAAGGGACTTTCGGAATCAGTTTTAGCCGGAGCAACTTTAGCAATAATCGTCTCCAGTAACGGGGTTAGATCATGGCTCAAATCTTCTGGTTGAAATTTAGCGATACCTTCGCGAGCAATCGCATAAACAGTCGTGAAATCTAATTGCTCATCATTAGCGCCTAAATCCAAAAATAGTTCATAAACTTCTTCTTGTACCATATCAATACGGGAAGCCGGCTTATCAATCTTGTTGATAACTACAATCGGTCGCAAGCCCAACTCTAATGACTTCTTCAAAACAAAACGCGTCTGAGGCATCGGGCCTTCTTGGGCATCAACTACGAGTAACACTGAATCAATAGAACTCAAAACACGCTCTACTTCAGAACCGAAGTCCGCATGACCTGGCGTGTCGACGATATTGATCTTGGTGTCTTTATAAAAAAACGAGCCGTTTTTAGAATAAATAGTAATGCCGCGTTCTTTTTCTAAGGCATTTACGTCCATAGAAAAATCATCAGCCACCATGTGTGTCTGTTTTAAAATAGCGTCAGTCAGGGCGGTCTTGCCATGGTCAACGTGAGCGATAATCGCGATATTACGGATTTCCATTTGTGTCAATTTAGATTATTTAATACCACAATATTCTATCACATTTTTATTATTTTGTCAAAAAAACTCCCCGATAAATCGAGGAGTGAGTACAAAAAACATAGCATACGGTGCTTTTTTTACAATAATTACGCTTGGCCACCCGCCTATTTTTTTGGTTTAGGTGGATTTGCTGCTGCTAATGGCGGCATTTGAAAGCCACCATCATCAGGACCAAAAGCATTATCGAAATTGGAGTCACTGGGACCAAAAGCACCATCAAAGATCGGCATTTCTCTGCGTCGATCATGCGGACTAACTGGTGGCACCTGAAAGCCCCTACTTGTCGGCCCGAAATCAAAGTTGGAGTCACTAGGGCCAAAGGCACTATCAAAGACTGGAGTCTCTGCCGGTCCCCGACCCAAGTCACCCCCAAAATCCGGGACCACAATACCGGGCTTGGCGGGCGCAGCATCTTCACGTTTTCGTGCCGGGCCAAAGGCCCCGTCAAAGATCGGTGTTGCTGACTCGCCCAAACCAAAGCCAGTATCGGGACCAAAATCCGGAACCATAATTTGACCATCCTTATTAGCTGGCCTAAAACTAAAATTTGGCAGACCATAATCATGACCAGGAACAGGAAAACCATCATCTAGATTTGGTCCAAAAACCGGATTTTCCATAAAGAAATCATCACGATCAAACAAATCATTGCCACAAGCCGGACAAATACAAAAAGCATAACGAACAGGATATTGACATTTGGGGCAAGGAAAAATATCGGCTTCTGTGTGCGATCCACCGACTGGCTCACTTGATGCCCGGGAGGTCTTCGCTGGTACTTCACACTCTTTTTTGGTAGTAGTCGTTTTAGAAGCTCTGCCAACATAATATCCAGTTGCAAAAATCATTAGTGCCAGCAGTAAAACTAATGGTCCCATCTCGTTTTCTCCTTTGAGCATTTCTGCCATTGTGTTATTGAGGTGCTATTTAACAAACTTAAGTTATAAAGAACCGCATTAAACAATACAATCATCTGACTCTCTATTTTAGCAGATTTTAGTAATTTGTCAAGACACAAAAGCTGTCGGAAAAATCCGACAGCCTGTTAAATATTGGCTAATTTTAGATTAAATATTATTGCGCCTTCTTAAACTTTACCGTAAATAATGGGTCATACTCTACCTCATACTCATCAACCACCTTAACTGTCTCCCCTTTCATGAGCTGAGTCAAAGCTAAATCAGAAATCATTTCCATGTCCGAATCAATATCAATCTTTATATCCTCCAGCTTCGTAAATTCCGAAGTAAACTGACCCTTAACATCAGACTCGATCTGTTTCTTTTTAACCTTCAAATCATTGAGCTCATCATTTACTTCTTTGTAAGATGGCGAATTGGCAAGCGCATCGCGATAAGCTTCTTTTAATTTTTTCTGCTCTACCTTATTTTTTCTAATGCGTAAAAATACTTCTTGCAGGTTGGACATAACTAAAAGTTTTATTTTTATAATTTTTAATTTTTTATTGCGCGCTAGCTAACTCATTACCATCTAAAATTTTCTTCACAATATTATTGCGTTGATCCAAGGAATAGGCGTGAAAAACTATAATCACTTTCCCCTCTTTCATAATTACGGCATTACGCTGCGCTTCTACCAAATAACCAGACTTCGAGGCAATCGGATTAAATGCCAATAAACTATAATTGCGATTAACGACATTAACGTCTCGAGGCGTACCATCGGCTTGTTCAACGGTAAAAATATAACTTGTATATCGAGTACCAGCCGCAATCGTCTCATTGCTAAAAGCCAACTTAACGACTTTAGCAAATTCCTCCGCCGTGGAAATATTATCCGCCGACAACCCAGACATTTCCACAAATCTCGTCTTAACCAAACCTAACGACTTCGCCTTGTCATTCATTTTTTGGACAAATTCAACTGGAGTCAAACCAGAATTATCAGCTAAAATCTTGGCCGATTGATTGGAAGAGGCCGTTAACATTGCCGCCCATAAATCCTTAATCTTAACCTTATCACCCGCTTTTAAATTAACTTCACTCGTCGAACCGCAAGCTTGCAAAGTGCAAGGATAATGAATTTCCGCCGGCGTAATTTCCACCACCTTTTCCCAGTCAGGATTAGTGTCGAAAAACACCAAAGCCGTCATCACCTTACTTACTGAAGCTAACGATAAAATCCGCTGACTTTCCTTACCGTAAGAATAACTCTGTCCATCATATTGCACCTGGGCCGTTCCATAATAAACTGGGTCATAAGTCAGTTGCCGAGAATTCATTGGGAGCTGACGCAATAACGCATCAGTCGCTCCCAGACCAATTACTTGAGCCGTCTTATAAAAATCAGCAAAATCATCCATCATGTAAATGATGTTATCGGCAGGATTAAAATAGTAGGGCGTACTGGTATGGCTAGGATTAATAATAATCCGACCGCTGTACTTTTTAATTAACGCCGCTGTTGTTTTGGTTTTCTTGTTCTGAGCTAGCTTCGCAAAATCTTTAACGGTAGGTTTGACACCCAAATTATCCGCCAAAAACTGTAAATCAGCATCGTTATGTAAATAATATCTTAGCTTAGTGGTCGGATCGATATACCATAATTTATTTTCGCTTTGATACTGTAAGACCAAACGACCCAATAAATCCTTAGTCGTTGGCACGGGCACCTTTTTCTTGACCACTGTCTTCGCCACAACTTTCTTGGTCGTTGCCGCACTAACACTAACCGGTAAGATTACCGGCAATAAAACTAATAACAAAATTATACTGAAGATTTTTTTCTTAGTCATATAATAACGTTATTATAGCAGTTTGCGCCGGACAAATCAAAAGGCCGAATAACTCTCGTTATTCGGCCAGCAGTTCTCAAATGACTATCTCTTCGAAGTCGTTAATATGCAATTTTAACCGCACAATCGCCCGCTCACGCTGTACGTCTGACAATTCCGATAGAACGTAATTATAGAAACGCGGATTTGCCGGATCGCCGTAACAAATTACCAGCGTGTGTTTGTCAGGTTGTAACCAACGCTTAACAGTCTCAACTCGAGCATAATTGATATCTTTCCAGGTGATATACATAATTATTCGTCCCCGAAAAGTTTCGGTAATGGCAGCGACACACAGTTCTAAGTCGGTCAAATAGCGATCAAGGACTTGATAAAGATGAACCACAGCAATAACGGCAATCACAGCGGCTAATACTTGGCAATCACCAATGAAAAAATTGCCGAAATACAAACCAATAAATAAAGCTGGTAGCCACATAACCCAGAGTAAATGATGCAAAAAAATATAAAGATCCGGTTTAAACTTAAGTAGTTCCATCTCTGTCTCCTTTACCAGTAATTACACCGGTTGGCGATAATTAAAAATGAGCTAAAAGTTTAGCTCATTATAACTAAATCTGATTTTTTTGTCAATGGTCTAAGAAGAGGCCGGTGGCATGATGTTGTTCGCGTCTAGATAATTAATTTCCGGCAAAACCTCGACTGTATCGGCCTGAGAAATTGCTTTAGTCCAATTCAGTTCAATTGTTCGCTGCTCCCCCGATTTAAATTGGGGAATCGTCGTAAAATTAACACCAACTGTGCTGCCACCATTAGACAAGAGAATCACTACGCCCGCCTCCCAATAACTATAAGAAGAATCATTTTTGATAGTAAAGCGGACCCGCGATGGATCGCCAATTTGTGGTGCTGGTAAAAACTCGGTATTTTCAATTGTAAAACGTTCACGAACATTTCTAATAGCCAAATAATCAGTAATCTTTTGCCACTTCACATTACTCACTTCTAATTGTGCAGCGGCCATTGAACGTCCTAAATCTAATAATACTTTATGTTGTCCCGGCAAAACAAAACTAGAAAATTTAGTTGCGGTAGCATTACCACCAGCAAAAGTATAATCAAAGGTAGCGAACCAGCTAGAATTGGGGTTAACGACGTCAGCCATTAAATCATAAAGATTACCATTACCACTAAAAACCTCAACGCTCGATAAATTTAACGGTTGTGGCTTCATCGCTTCAAGCGTCGACAAGACGCCTGAGTCCGAGAACATTAAACCCTGCGTTTGTTTAGTTAGACGATCATTATCAAGTGCCCACGACGCTAAGCCAGCTATGGAATAGCCCCAGAACACGCAGTTTATAATAACTAATAACAAAACCAGCAACTTACGTAAAAGCAGTTTATTGCTGACATAAAAATAACTCAATTTTAATTGCCAATCGGACAAGCCCGAAGTTGGCGGCATAGCATCTGGCATATAAGTTTATTATACCAAAAAATATCACAAACCAAAAGAAAAGCGCCTTAGGCGCTCGTCAGAATTTTTTTTAATGCCGGTAAACTATGTAGTTGTTTATCGGTCGCCTCTTGAACTAACGTCACCATTTTTAGTGACAATTCCGCCTGATTATTAACCACTAGCGGTGGTTCATAGCCGGAGACAGCTAACAATTTAAATAAACTTTTATTAAAAACAATAACAGCACCACGTCCACTAGCGATCGTTTCTAATTGTTCCAAAAATTCGGCGACTAGATTATACACCCGTTCCTCGCGTTCTTTTTCTAATAATAAGAGATCAACTAATTCAAAAAAAATGTTCGCTAAGACCGACTTAAATAAATTACGATTCAGATTTTTGTTGCTGTCTTTAATTTTTGCTCCGGCTAAACGATAAAAGCTGGCGCCAGGCGCAATCATTACTTCTACCGTGCCGAATAATTCTAAATGCGGCGCTAATTTTGAACTGATTTTAGAAGCGCTTTTAGCTAGTACTCTAACCTTGCCTAATTCTTTAGTCAGCAACACATACTGGCGATCAAAATCACCGCGTAAACTCTTTTTTAAAACAAAGGCTTCAGTTAAAACTGTCATACGTCCGGATTAGCATCAAGATAGCTTTGTAACATAATCATAGCGGCAACATCATCATCGCGCTGTCCCGCCCCCATTTTCTGTGCTTGTTGTGAGGAAAAGCGCTCGTCAAATAAATCTAAATCCATACCTAAAACCTTTTGTAATTCCAGCGCGAATTTTCGCGTAGCCTCCGTCTGATTAGATGATTCAGAACGAGTGTTGAGCGGCAAACCCACCACGATCATTTCCACATTTTCAGCCTTAATAACATCCGCTAAATCCTGAAACAAAGTTGTCCAGCCAGAATTCTTGATAATTTTGTACGGTAACGCCAAATTCGACTCGCTATCACCAATAGCCAGCCCCACCTTCGAATCACCATAATCGATGCCTAAGTATTTCATTTCATTAGTATTACCCGTTCCCAGGTGCGACCATTTGAAAATATTGTGCTGATTTTATGCGAGAACGACTCAAAAATTATCGCAAGCGATGGCGTCAGATAATTTTTAGGAGTGAAGCATAAAATTCAGCCATGATTTTCAACCGGTCGCGATTCTTGCTCCACTTCTTCTAAAGAAGTGGAAAGATAAATTATTATTTCGTTAAAATCTTAAAACCATCGTCAGTCACTGCTACCGTATGTTCAAAATGCGCCGACAAGGATTCGTCAGCCGTGACAATCGTCCAACCATCGTCGAGCGTATCAACCTCCCAGCCACCAGCATTAACCATCGGTTCGATCGCAATTACCATACCAACCTCTAAGGTCAAATCGCGAGTATCATAAGCTGGCCAATAATTAGGAACCTGTGGATCTTCATGCGCCGCAAAACCAACACCATGACCACACAATTGCCGCACCACCGTGAAACCATTCTTTTCGACGACTGACTGAATGGCTTTACCGATATCTGATAATTTGTTACCTGGTTTTACCTTTTTAATGCCAGCGCCAAGCGCTTCTTGAGTGACTGACATTAATTTCTTGGCCGCCGGAGAAATTTTTCCCACGGCAACCGTCCGAGCCATGTCAGTAAATAATCCTTTATACTTTAAACCACAATCCAAACCAACAATATCACCAGCTTCTAATTTTCTATCAAAGGTTGGTATACCATGAACCACTTCATCATTAACCGAAACACAAAGCGCGGCCGGATAAACGCTCTCGGCCCAAGCCGCTTCATAATTCTTAAAACTACCCTCAGCCCCAGCCGCCTCAATTAACTTTTCGGCATAATCATTAAGCTCACCGGTAGTAATCCCCGGCTTAACCTTTTCGATGACTAAATCCATAATCTTCGACAGGATCTTCCCGCCCTCAGCAATGGTCTTTATTTGTTCTTTAGTTTTATATTTAATCATAAGGTTTACCCTATGGAATGGTGTAATATTATTCCTATAGGGTTATTATAATCTATTCTATAGTTTATTTCCACCTCTTTAGACTTAATTCCCGCTCCCGCTCCCAGGTGCGACCGTATGAAAATATTGTGCCAATTTTTAGTGGGAACGACTCGAAAATTATCGCAAGCGACAGCGTCAGATAATTTTCAGGAGTGAAGCTAAAAATTTGGCCATGATTTTCATCAGGTCGCGATTCTTGGTTACTTCTTCTAAAGAAGTGACAAAAGGATATTTCTTGCTCTTGTCACTTTTTTCTAGAAAAAAGTAACCAAAAAAGTCGCGACGGCATAAAACATGGCCAAATTTTAAACTTCATTCACTAAACCAAAAACGCTGTCGCTGTTTTGGTTTGCCCTAACGGGCCGTTCATTCCCGTTTAAAATTGGCACAAGTTTTATTCATGTCGCAAGACGGGGACGGGAACGAAAAAAGTGTCTAAATTTAAACAAAATAAATAATATTGTGGATAAACTACTTGACAAAATATAATAGCCGTGCTATACTTATTTATTAACCTAATGACATTAGTCAAAGGGTTTATGGCTCAAAACGGTTAAGTTGACCGTTAAAAGCCCCGAAAACAGTACCTACAACCCAAGGAGACAGTATCATGGCACCGAAGAACCAGAAGAGCGACAGCAAGGACGGCAAGGGCAAGGGCGAAGCGAAGCGCAGCGTTTTCGATGGAAACGCACCGCGCGAAAGCAAGTGCCTCACCCCCAAACCGGCGTACAGCCTGGAGAGCGTGATGCGCGAACTGCGGCGGCGGAAGAACGTTGCCCAGGCCGTCGTCCCGGTCCCCAAGAGCGACCGGACCCTTACAGTCATCTTTCACACACCCAAGGCTTTGGGCATCCGGATGCTCGGCGGCCTCGACTATCTCGCCAAGGCCCACGGCTACGGTTCGCTCCTGATCAGCCAGGAGGAGTTCAATGACCTGGTCAAGGCCAAGAAGATCAAGCCGTTCGTCGCGTTGAAGGATGCGACGGCCGCCGACTAATCCCAAGCGTCCGCACATATACGCCCCGAGCTAGCAATAGCCCGGGGCGTCATCTTTTTATTTAACTTTTATTCCAATCTATCTTACTTCTCAAGTCAGTCACCAATAATTTAATTATTTGTTGCTGAACCTTTTCAATTGATTGCTCGCCATTAATCTTGCTTAACAATCCCTGCTCTTCATAAAACTTGACGATAGCGTCAGCCTCACGATGATAAACCTCTAATCGTGATTTAACGGTTTCTTCTTTATCATCATCACGTTGAAATAATGATTCACCGCAAGTATCGCAAATCAATTGATCTTTTGGTGGTGAATATTTCAAATGCCAAGTATGGCCATTTTTACAAACCCGGCGCCCGGACATCCGTTCAACGATGGCCTCATCAGAAACATTAATTAAGAAAACTCGGTCAACAGTCGTGATCTGGCTCAGATATTGGGCCTGTTCTAAAGTCCGTGGAAAACCATCCATCGCATAGCCAAGACTGCAATCATCTTTTTTAATTCTGTCGGCCACCAAACGATTAACTAATTCGGTCGGCACTAATTTCCCATTATCCATATATGAGGCCACCTCTTGAGCTAAGGGATTGTTGGTTTCCGCTTTTATGTTTTGTAAAATAACACCAGTAGAAATATGAGGAATATCAAAAGTATTAGCGACTAATTCAGTCTGCGTCCCCTTGCCAGAAACTGGTGGTCCCAAAAAAATAAGTTCGAACGGTTTGTCATTTAAAGGCATAGCTAAATAAATTAAGAATTAAGAATTACGAATTACGAATTTGATTAATGCACAATTCTTAATACTCCAATTATTGTAATTATATTAACCTATTTTACAAAATTAATCCATACAAAAAAGACTGATTTAATTCAGTCTTTTTTGTATATATAAATCGTAATTTTTAATTCGTAATTCGTAATTCACCTAGATTTCTTCGTAATCTCTCATTGATAATTGAGCATTAATCTGATTAACAGTTTCAATAACTACGGACACCACAATCAATAAGGAAGTACCACCGATAACTAGAGATTTAGTTCCAGTTAATTGAGCAGTGACGAGCGGCAAGATAGCAATCAAGCCCAAGAATATAGCACCAGTGAAAATAATCTTACTGACGATTGCTTGCACATAATCGGCAGTGGACTTACCCGGGCGAATACCTGGGATGAAACCGCCCTGCTTCTGTAAGTTTTCGGCAATTTGGTCGGGATGGAAAATAACAGCGGTGTAGAAATAAGTGAAAGCCACTACTAAAGTGAAATAGGAAATGCCATAGAATAACTGATTCTGGAATAAGCGGACAATATACTGAGCACTTTGAGCGACCCAAGCACTTTTGACATTAATAAATAACTGAGCAAAAGTCGGTGGCATTAAGATGATAGAAATGGCGAAAATGATTGGAATAACACCAGCCATATTTACGCGCAATGGTAAATGAGTCGTCACGCCACCAATCGTGCGGTTACCACGAATTTGACGGGCATACTGCACTGGGATATTGCGTTGTCCTTCAGTAATAACGACGACAGCCGCGATAGTGATCAAGGCGATAATCGCAAAAATTATCAAATTAACTAATTCTGATACATTATAATTCAAGAACATTTTGGTAGCAGCTGATGGAATACCAGAAACGATACCGGCAAAAATCATGAGGGAAATACCGTTGCCAATTTTCTTTTCGGAAATAAGTTCGCCGAGCCACATAATGAAGATAGTACCAGCCGTAGCCACAACCATCGCGATTAGCAGATCATAAGTATGGAAATTGCTAAAAATTATGGAGCCACCCTGAGAGTTCTTTAGTAATTGGATCATGCCAAAGGCTTGCATCGCGGCCAAAGGAATCGTTAACCAACGAGTCCACATATTGATCTTATTGCGGCCATACTCACCTTCTTTGGATAATTCTTCGAGTGATGGAACCACCATTGTTAACAACTGAAAAATAATCGAGGAAGTGATGTAAGGTCCAACGCCAAGCATAACAACAGAAAAGTTAGCCATAGCGCCACCAGAGAAAATATTCATCAATCCAAGAATCTGATTAGAAGCGAATAATTGTTTAAGACCAGCAGCATCAATACCAGGCAATGGGATAATCGCAGCAATTCTAGAAATAACTAAAAGACCCAAGACGAAAAGAATGCTATTCCGTAAATCCTTGAGCTTCCAAATTTGAGAAAGTTTATTAAGCATAATAATAAATTGTTTTTTTGTTAAATTGTTTATTGTTAAATTATTGTCACCCTACTAATACCAACAATTTAACAATTTAGCAATTGCGCAATTTTATACCTTATTTAACTTCAGTTTTGCCACCGGCAGCTTCAATAGCTGCTTTAGCGGTAGCGGAGAAAGAGTTAGCAATGACGGTCAATTTCTTTTCTAATTTTCCATTGCCTAAAATCTTGATGGTTTTATAGCGTTTGTCTAATAAGCCGGCTTGGATCAACTTTTTGTAGTCAACGATAGCACCTGCTTCAAACACATTTAAATCAACCAAATTAACCACTGGGGTTTTGGCATACATTGATTTGAAACCGCGAGACTTTGGAGTAGAAAGCATCATTTGCTTTAAACCTAAAGCCTTCAACCCGGACACGCCGCTACGGGATTTCTGGCCCTTCATACCTTTGCCGGAATAAGTTCCACGTTTGCCGCCGCGACCGATTTCTTTGGCTTTTTTCTTAGAGCCCTGAGCCGGTTTTAAATTTGATAGATTGACTGACATAATTGTAATTAGTTTTTTTCCTTATTGTCATTCTCGGAAAATCCGTAAACGTAGTGGGAGGATTTATCCGAGAATCTTTTCCTAAATGATAAATTTATCTACTTAACTATTCGCTTTTAGCTTCAGCCTTGGTTTCTTTCTTGGCTGTTTTCAATTTCTTCAAGCTAGCTAAAGCGTGTAAAGTTGCTTTGATATTATTAACCTTATTATTGGAGCCGAAAACCTTAGAAACAAT
Organism: Candidatus Buchananbacteria bacterium; assembly: GCA_903888345.1. GTDB lineage: Bacteria > Patescibacteriota > Patescibacteriia > 2-01-FULL-39-33 > 2-01-FULL-39-33 > CAISTG01. The sequence continues at coordinate 64,358 of CAISTG010000034.1, forward strand.
ATTTTCTACGCCAGCAAGTTCCAAAACGATACGAACCGCACCGCCAGAAATAATACCAGTACCAGCTGGAGCAGGTTTCAACATGATTCTCGCTGCACCGAATTTGGATCTGATTTCATGAGCAATAGTACCTTCGCGTAAAGGAACTTTGATTAAGTTCTTTTCTGCTTGGCGCACCGCTTTTTGTACAGCCATTGGCACGTCTTTAGCCTTAGCTAAACCCATGGCCACACGGCCCTTTTTATCACCGATGACTACACAAGCGCGAAAACTGATACGTTTACCGCCGGCCATAACACGAGTAACTCTAGCGATTTCCACGATGGTTTGTTGGAATTCACTGACTTCACGTTTTGGTCGCTGACCTTTTCTGTCTCGTCTGTCTTTATTAGTATTGGTATTAGGTTTCATAAGATTATTAAATAGTTAATCCATTTTCTCGAGCGCCTTCGGCCACCGCTTTAACACGGCCATGATAACGGAAAGAACCGCGATCAAAAACGGCAGTTGAGATTTTTTTAGCTTTAGCTTTTTCAGCTAATAACTTGCCAACTTCAAAAGCTTTTTCGGTTTTAGTTTTACCGGTTTTGATTTCAGTATCCTGAACGCTAGCTAAAGTTACTCCAGTAGTGTCATTAATCAACTGAGCATAGATATGATCTAAGCTACGATAAACTGACAAGCGAGGCTTAAGCTCCGTGCCGGTAATTTTGGCGCGGACACGTTTGTGTCTTCTTTCGACCCTGGCGTTATTGTTTCTGACTTTATTCATAATATTTATTAGACTTTATCATTAGATGTCATTCTCAGAAAATCCGTAAACGAAGTGGGAGGATTTATCCGAGAAACTATTCAATTATTTATTATTTGCCTTTGGAAGCAGTCTTACCAGCCTTACGGATAAAGATTTCACCAAGATACTTAATGCCTTTACCTTTATACGGTTCAACTTTCTTGATTTTTCTGATTTGAGCAGCAATTTCACCGACTACCTGCTTATCAATACCGGCAACAGTCATAATATTTCCTTCAACAGTAATAGTGATTCCGGCTGGAATAGCGAATTCAACTGGATGAGAAAAGCCAACGTTTAAAATGACTTTATTACCAACAACAGCATATTTCATACCAACGCCGCTGATCTCTAGTTTTTTGATAAAACCTTCAGTCACGCCCTTGACCATATTTCTGAGCAAGCTACCAAAAAGACCCCACAAAGCACGTTGGCTCTTATCGGTTTCATCTTTAATGGTGACCTGGATGTTATTGTCTTTAACTTCAACCATAACCTGAGGATGGATTTCCTGTTTTAAAACGCCTTTCGGGCCCTTAACAGTAATTTCACTTCCTTCAACCTTTACTTCGACTCCAGCAGGAATAACGATTGGATTTTTACCTATTCTAGACATAGTATTATATCAATTTTTAAGTTCAGCCGAAGCTGGGCTTAAATTTATTTTATTGGATTAAATATTAGTAAACTTCACAAACTACTTCTCCACCCAAACCAGCTTTCTTGGCTTGGCGATTAGTCATCATACCGGAGGAAGTGGAAATAATGGCGATACCATAATTATTCAAAACTACCGGCAATTCATCTTTAGAGACATATTGGCGTTGACCTGGTTTGGAAACCCGGTTAATAGTATTAATAGCTGATTGGCCTTCGTCGTATTTCAAAGTCACTTCCAAACCGCCGAACTTATAACCTTCGGTGTCTGGTTTGATTTCAGAAAAGTCCGCGATAAAGCCTTCGCGCTTCAAAATTTTGGCGATTTCTAATTTTACCTTAGAAAAAGGAATGAAAACCTTATCCTTCTTGACTTTAGAAGAATTCCGGATTCTGGTTAACATGTCGGCGATGGTATCGGTCATATATGAATATAATTTATCTGTATTTATTTAACAATTAGAAACTACCAGGAAGACTTAGAAACTCCCGGAATCTGGCCATTGTTGGCTAATTCTCTAAAACAAATTCTACAGAGTTTGAAATCTCTCATGTAGCCGTGTCTTCTGCCGCAACGCCAGCAGCGATTGACCTTTCTGGTTGAAAATTTTGGTTTTCTGTTTGATTTGGCGATTTGTGCTTCGGTAGCCATAGTAATATATTAGTTGAAAGTCTATAAGGTCTAAAATCTAGAAAGTCAACTAAAGAGTTTCTTTTTGACTTTAGGGACTTTAGGGACTTTTGACTATGTTTTATTTAATCTTAATTAATTTTTTTAATCTTTCTTCTGCATTGGGAAGCCTAACAGCTTGAACATTTCTTCGCCGACTTCTTTAGTCCCAGCATTAGTAGAAATATTGATCTGTAAACCATGAATGCGATCTACTTCGTCATGACGAATTTCGGGAAACACGATATGTTCTTTGAAGCCAATCGAGAGATTGCCTTGCTTGTCGATATTCTTTGGTGAGATACCGCGGAAATCGCGAATACGAGGCAAGGAAACATTGACTAACTTATCTAAGAAATCATACATCATAGCGCCGCGTAAAGTTACCATAACACCAACCACCATATTCTCTTTCACTTTGAAAGCAGAAATAGCTTGTTTGGCCTTACAGCGAACCGGCTTTTGTCCAGTAATTCTCTTGAGAGTGCTTTCAACTGCGTCGAGTAAGCCACTATCCGTGTTACGGGAATTGATGCCGACATTAAGCGTAACTTTCATCACCTTTGGTACGGACATGATATTTTTGTAGCCGAACTTTTCTTTTAGAGCCGGTACGACTGCTTTAGTATATTTGTCTTTTAATCTAACATTCATAAAATTAATAGTATAAAAACCTTAAATAGTTTCTTTGCATTTTGCGCAAACTCTGGATTTCTTGCCAGCTTCGACTTTAAAACTGACTCGGGTCGGTTTGCCACACTTTGGGCAAAGCAAAGCTACCTTAGCAATGTTAACGGCGGCTGGAAATTGAATTCGTTGGCCTTTTTCACCGCTCTTGCGGGCTTTTTGATGCTTGATCAGCAAATTCAAACCCTCAACGACGATACGTCCTTCTTCGGTCATGACCTGAAGAACCTTACCGCTTTTGCCTTTATCTTTGCCGGCTTGCATTGTTACTTTGTCTCCTGATTTTATTTTCATATTTACCCTGTTAAATAATATTTCGAATTGAACCTATATTAATTTGATTCTTGTTATCCCCTATTTTCTCCCTCTTAATTCAATCTCTTGAAAAATTTAACAGGGTGAAATTAGTTGGTAGCTTATTAGCTTGTAGCTTGTAGATTCTTAGAATACTTTCTAACAAACTACGAGCTACAAGCTACAACGCCTAAATTATTTATAATACTTCCGGTGCTAAGGAAATTATTTTTTGATAGCCAAGATTACGTAATTCTCTGGCAACTGGCCCGAAGATACGGGTGCCACGCATTTCTTTTTTGGCATCAATTAATACGACAGCATTATCATCAAAACGAATATAAGAACCATCAGCGCGGCGAGTTTCTTTTCTAGTTCGCACCACGACACCTTTAACAACATCACCCTTTTTGACTTGGGAATGAGGCACGGCTTCTTTAACTGACATCGTGACGATATCACCGACTCGGCCATAGCGTTTGCGATAACCGCCAGCGACATTAAACACAGCTAATCTCTTAGCTCCGGTATTATCAGCGGCTTTAACAATTGATCTTAATTGAATCATATAATTAAACTTCTATATCTAAATAATATTTATTATTCGGCGGAATAAACAACTCTCCATTTTTTATCTTTGGACAGTGGTCGACATTCGACAAAATTAACGACATCGCCAGTCTTGAATTGGTTCTTTTCATCATGAACTTTATACTTGCTGCTGACTTTATAGCGCTTCTTTAATTTCGAATGCATTTTGAAAGCATCGACTTTGACGACGATGGTTTTGGACATTTTGTCGGAAACCACAGTGCCCTTAAATTTTCTTAAAATCTTTTCCATATTATATTTAGCTTTTTATTGAGAGGATTGTTATTTAGCTTCTTTAGTAGCCATCAAAACTCGAGCGATGTTTTTTTTGATCACTCTGATTTCTCTGACGCTCTTCAGCTGGCCTTGATGTGCCTTAAATCTCAACTCATCGAGCTGCTTGCGCAAATCGTTGAGGATGGCTGAAAGTTCGCCCTTTTCTTTAAGTCTTAATTCTTTAATATTCATATAATTAAATGATGCCTAACAATTATTTAGAAACAAATTTTGCCTTAACTGGCAATTTATAAGCGGCGAGTTCCATCGCTTCGCGAGCCACAACCTCAGTAACGCCATCAATTTCGAAAATGATAGTTCCTGGTCGAATCGCCGCAACATAATACTCAGGTGCGCCTTTACCGCCGCCCATAGTGGATTGAGAACCCTTGTTAGTAATAGCTGCATGTGGGAAGATTCTGATCCAAACCTTACCGCCGCGTTTCACGAATTTAGTGATAACACGTCGAGCCGATTCGAGTTGCTGAGCTTTAACCCAACCACCAGTGGTCGATTGCAAGCCATAATTACCGAAGGCCAAATAATGACCCTTAGTCGCTGGGCTCTTGCCACGGACATCCGGTCGATGTGGTTTTCTTCTTTTTAGTTTCTTAGGCATTAACATATATAGTAGATAGATTATGTCGTTATTTGTCATCCCGATTTTTTCGCCTTAAGCCGTTAGGCGTTGCGGAAAAAGAGGGATCTATTCTTTATTATTTGCTTAAAATTATTTAGCGGCTTCCTTCTCTTTAAAAATATCACCCTTATAGATCCAAACTTTGATACCAATAGTTCCATAAATGGTTTGAGCGATTCCTCGAGCATAATCAATATCAGCGCGCAAGGTATGCAATGGTACTTTGCCATAAAGGAAAAGTTCGCGACGGGCAATTTCCGCTCCGTCCAAACGTCCAGAAATCAAAACCTTAACACCCTTAGCTCCAGCCTTTTCGGCTCGTCCCATCGCTTGTTTAACCACGCGGCGGAAAGGAGTTCTTTTTTCGATATCAGTGGCCATTGATTGGATCAAGACAGCTGAATCGATGTTTGGGTTAGCTACTTCAATGATATTAACATTGATTGCTTTGATGGCTTTCTTTCGAGAAAAAGCATCTTTAAGAAAATTCTCTTTGATTTCATTTCTCAAGTCTTCAACTCCAGAACCGCCACGACCGATGATTACACCAGGTCGAGAAGCATGCAAATTCACGGTTACTCCGTTAGGCGTACGCTCAGTTTCGATCTTGGAAATTCCTTGGTTTCTGAATTTCTTCATGATATACTTTTTGATTTTGACATCCTGTTTTAGATATTCAGCAAAATCAAATTCGGTAAACCATTTGGCATCCCAGGTTTTGTTGACTTTTAATCTAAATGCTTTGGCATTAACTTTTTGACCCATATTTACCCTGTTAAATAAGATTTTTATTTTATTAAACTTCTTATATTATTTAATTAGTTCGTATTCGCCGTCTGTTAAAGGAATTCATTTGTTCCAATCTTAATTTCAAATTTGAATTTGAAATTATTTAACAGGGTGAATAATTAGTTTTGTCTTTTCAAATTATTTAGAACCAGTCTTTCTATTTAAGACCTTACTGGCAAAGCCCTGTTTAGGAGCTGTCTTTTTAACTTTAGAACCTTCTTTTTCTTTGACTTCTTTCTTGTCAGCAATATCTTTAATTTCATCAAATTCGCCAGTACCGACTTTAATAATATCAGAATCATCGGTTTTCTTTACCTTCTTAGCTTTGCCGGAAGCAACGATTTCAGTCAGTGTTAAAGTAACATGAGAAGTTCCTTTGCGTAACGGAGTGGCACGGCCTTGAGCGCGAGGCATCCAGCGTTTTAAAACTGGGCCACCATCAACAGTGACGGTTTTAACTTTCAAATTAGCCTCGTCGATTTCGTAATTCTCTTTGGCGTTAGCAATGGCCGAATTTAAAATCTTCAGCAAATTATTGCTGGCGAGCTTTGAGTTAAAAGTCAATTGCCACTTGGCCTTTTCCACGTCCATACCAGCAATCAAATTGGCAACCAATCTGACTTTGCGGGGAGACATGCGGATATATTTTCCTCTGGCGATAACATCCATATATTTAATTCAATTCAATGTTTAGTTATGATCCACTTCTGCTACAAACAGCTAGCGGAGCTATAGTTATTAATTTTAAACTTTATTTCTTAGACGCTTCGATCGCTTTTTGGATCTTACCGCCATGTCTGACGAATTTTCTAGTCAAAGAGAATTCTCCCAACTTATGGCCAACCATATTTTCGACCACAAAAACTGGCAGATGATCTTTGCCGTTATGGACGCCGAAAGTCAAACCAACCATCTCAGGAGTAATGGAGGAATTGCGGGCCCAAGTCTTAATAATGGTCTTGGATCCTTTAGGTGTGTTTTGGACTTTTTTGAGCAATTTTGCATCGACAAATGGCCCTTTCTTTAAACTTCTAGACATAATATAGTTAGTTATAAGGTCTGTAAAGTCTGTAAAGTCTTAAAATCAATTTACTAGATAATGGAGCTACTTTTTGACTTTAGGGACTTTTGACTTTTGACTGATTTTTTATTTCTTTTTCTTTCGAGAAGGTCTTCTTTCTAAGATAAACTTAGAACTTGCCTTATTCTTTTTTCTGGTCTTGACGCCTAAGGCCGGTTTGCCCCAAGGAGTCTTTGGATGTTTCATACCGATTGGGTTTTGGCCTTCACCACCACCATGAGGATGATCAACTGGATTCATAACCTTACCTCTAACTGTCGGTCTGATACCACGGTGTCGCATACGGCCAGCTTTACCCCAACGAATATTCTTGAATTCAGGATTAGAAACAGTTCCGACAGTAGCTAAACAAGTCTCTTTAACTAATCTAACTTCGCCGGATGGCAGCTTTAATTGAGCATTACCTTTATCAAAACCCATCAAAGTTACACTATTACCAGCGGAGCGAGCAATTTGACCACCATGTCCTGGTTTGATTTCTACATTATAGACAGTCATACCGGTTGGAATATGGATCAATGGCATCGTATTGCCAGTGCTAAATTCAACCTTGTTCTTAGAGCTAATAACATTATCGCCAACCTTCATACTAACTGGAGCCACAATGTATCTCTTCTCACCGTCTTTATAGTTCAATAAGGCGAGGCGTGAATTGCGTCCTGGATCGTATTCAATCGAAGCAACAACGGCTGGAATTTCAAACTTATCACGCTTGAAATCAACAATTCTAACTAGTTTTCTGGCACCACCACCTTGATGTCTGACAGTAATTTTACCAGAAGAATTGCGGCCACCCATGTTTTTTCCGGACACGAGTAATGACTTGGTTGGAGCAACCTTGGTCAAATCACCAGAAGTCAATACGGAAGTATCTCTTCGAGAAGGTGTAGTTGGTTTATAAATCTTAATTCCCATATTATAATTAGTTCTTTATCCTTATTTATTTAGCAGCTTCGTAAACATTGATACTCTTGCCTTTTGGCAAGGTGACAATCGCTTTCTTGGTATCAATACGCTTGCCCCAATACTTGCCATATCTCTTGTACTTACCTTCATTATTAACGATGTTCACAGCTACTGGCTTAACGCCATAACGAGTTTCAATCGCTTTTTTAATTTCATTCTTGGTAGTAGTGGTAGTAACAGCAAAAGTATATTTATTTTGTTGTTCTGCCGTTGCCGATTTCTCAGTCACAATCGGAGCAACTAAAACACCGTAAACGGAGCCCTTGACTTCAGTCTTGATTTTTTTAGCCGGCTTTTTTTCGACTTTCTCTTCGCTCTTAGCTTTGACTTCAGCCACTACTTCTGCTTTAGCTTCAGTTACTGAAGCTTCAACTTTGGTAGATTTTTTGGCTTTGGCATCATTAGCTACTGGAGTAGTAGAGGCTTTACCGGTGATTTTATCTAAAATTCCCATATTTGAATTAGTTTTTATCTTTAAATGTCATCCTGATTTTTTTCGCATTAAGCCGTTAGGCGTTGCGAGAAAAGAAGGATCTATGAAATTATTTTTTAGCGACTTTCTTTTCGGTTGGTTCGCTAGCCTTCTTTTCGTTAACTTTCTTGTAGTGTTTTTCTAAAGTAGCAATCGCTGCTTCAGTTGCTAACAAAGCATCAGCTTTCAAGAGGTCAACACAATTTAAGCTAGTAGCAGAAATAGTAGTAATGCCCTTTAAATTTTTAGCTGAACGAGTCAACTTGTCATTCTTAGCATCCATCACTAACAAAAACTTTTTGCTATCTTTAACGCTGGCGATTTTGGTTTTGACTTCTTTGAGCCAAGCGCCCAATTCTTTAGTCTTGCCAGCCTCATTATCCAACTTATCAAAAATTACTAAAGTCTTTTGATCAGCTAATTGGGATAAGCACATCGCTAAAGCCAATTGCTTTTGTTTTTTGTTTACTTTTTGAGTGAAATTACGTTCATTTCTTGGACCGAAAGTGACACCACCACCAACCCAAATCGGAGAACGAGTAGAACCATGACGAGCACGGCCAGTACCTTTTTGTTTCCAAGGTTTCTTACCGCCACCACGAACTTCAGCGCGAGTCTTAGTATGAGCCAAAACCTCTCGAGAATTAGCTGCCTGAGCGATCACCACTTGATGGATCACTTCTGGCTTAATAGCGACACCAAACAAACGTTTGGTTAATTCCATTTCTTTGACTTGTTCGCTTTTTTTATTATAGACTGGAAATTTCATATGTTATTAGAATTTATCAATATGTGTCATCCCGATTTTTTCGCATTAAGCCAGCAGGCATTGCGGAAAACAGAGGGATCCCTTTATTATTCGGTTTTGGCTTCTTCCTTGATCTCTTCAACCTTTTCTTCGGCCTTAACTTCTTCTTTTACTTCAGTAACTTCTGGAGTAACTTCAGCAACTACTTCAGCTTCAACAACTGGAGTTTCAGTTTTGACTTCCTCAATTTTAACTTCTTCAACTGGAGTCTCTACTTTAACTTCTTCGTGAACAATTTCCATTGTTCCAGGGCCATAAACCATTACTTCGCTATTTCTAGCACCAGGAATTGCTCCTTTGATATATAATAGATTCTTTTCAACATCAATAGCAACGATCTTCAGTCCACTAACGGTAACTTGATCGGCACCCATATGACCAGCCATTCTCACGCCCTTGAAAACTCTTTGAACACCACCAGCTCCAATAGAACCAGGCATTCTCTCTTGATCTTTATGACCGTGAGAAGAATTTTGTCCATGAAAACCATGGCGTTTAACGACGCCTTGGAAACCCTTACCTTTGGAGGTACCGGTAACCTTGACTTCATCGCCTTCAGCAAAAACAGCAACAGTGATCTTGTCGCCTCGATCTAAGGCGCTAACATCGCTATTGTCAACTTTAAATTCTTTAATGCTACGAACTTGGTCTAAGCCCTTTAATTGTCCGGCTTTGGTTTTACCTAAATTCTTAGCCACGCCCCAGCCAATAGCTACAGCGTTATAACCATCTTTACCGACAGCTGATTTAACTTGAGTTACAACATTTGGAGTCGCCAAAACAGAAGTCACCGGAATAATGGTGCCATCGTCTTTGAAAATTTGGGTCATCTCCAATTTTTTGCCTAAAATGAATTTCATACTTATTTATATCTGATTGGTTTGGTAGGGCCTGCCCCGTGGAATTGTTTTAATATTCCTCTGGGGTTACGGTTTTGTGACTGGCACTCCCCCGTGTTCCTACATTACCTTTAGTTATTTAACAAAAAAACTCCGGTTCGTATTGAAACCCGAGCTTAACATAAGACAAGACCTTCCCTGTTTTGCTAAGGGTGGCTCTGACTTCTGACTAAGTTGTGATTTTAATACAAACTCCTATTGATTACGGCTGACTCATGAAGGTTTTCTCCAGTAGGCTTCTTAATAGCGCGAGAACTTTCTTCATTTTTAGAAATAATCAGGATAATTATTTTAATTGCTCCGGTCTAAACCGGAACAATAACTACATTTTAATTTCAATATTGACACCGGCTGGCAAACTTAAACCCATTAAGGCATCAACAACCTGAGCGGTTGGATCAATGATATCAATGAGACGTTTGTGAGTTCTCATTTCGAACTGGTCACGAGCGTTTTTGTGCACGAAAGTTGATTTGTTCACAGTATACTTGCGCTTTTCAGTTGGCAAGGGCACTGGACCAATCACCGTGACACCAAAACGGTGGCAGCTATCAATAATCTTCCGAGCGGAGTTATCGATGATCTTGTGATCGTAAGCTTTCAATTTGATTCTGATTCTCTGATGGGCTTTGCCTTCAGTTGCAGTTTTGCTGGTCATAATTTAGTTTATGCTACTATAATTAGTCTTACCGCCATCTTGATTAGATCAAAATTGGCGCAATGACGGAAATAAATATATTACGGATTACGAATTACGAATTACGGCCAATATCCAGATGAGCCACAATTCGTAATTCGTAATTTTTAATTCGTAATTACACTTCATTCCACTAGTGCAGAGACAAACTCGCGCTTGTCTCCGCTAAGTATAATGAAACTTATTTAAGGATTTTAGTAACAACACCGGCACCGACAGTATGACCACCTTCGCGGATAGCGAATTTCATTTTGTCTTCCATAGCAACGGTCTTGCCTAATTTGATTTTCAAGTTAACGGTTTCACCAGGCATAACCATTTCGGTTCCCTCTGGCAATTCGATTTCTCCAGTAACATCAGTAGTACGGATATAGAATTGAGGTTTGTAACCCTTAAAGAATGGTTTGTGTCTACCGCCTTCTTCTTTAGAAAGAATGTAAACTTCAGCTTCGTATTCAGAGTGAGGAGTGATTGATCCTGGTTTGGACATAACTTGTCCTCTTTCAACATCATCCTTCTTAATACCTCTAATCAAAATACCAGCATTATCACCAGCTCTACCTTCATCTAAGTTCTTGTTAAACATTTCGATGCCGGTAACAGTGGTTTTAACAGTGTCGCGTAAACCGACGATTTCAACTTCATCGCCCAATTTTACGATACCACGTTCGATTCTACCAGTGATAACAGTACCACGGCCTTCAATGGAGAAAACATCTTCAATCGGCATCAGTAATGGTTGATCAGTAGCACGAACAGGTTCTGGGATATATGAATCTAAGGCATCCATTAATTCCATAATGCAATCACCTTCAGCTCCGGTTGGGTTTTGTAAAGCTTTTAAGGCAGAACCCTTGATGATTGGAGTAGTAGCTCCAGGATAATTGTATTTGGTTAACAAATCGCGAATTTCTTCTTCAACTAATTCGATCATTGATGGATCATCAACTTGATCAACTTTGTTAATGAAAACAATAATGTGAGGCACACCAACTTGGTAAGCTAACAAGATGTGTTCGCGAGTCTGAGGCATAGGGCCGTCAGTAGCAGCTACCACTAAGATAGCGCCGTCCATTTGAGCAGCACCAGTAATCATGTTTTTGATGTAATCAGCATGGCCTGGGCAGTCAACGTGAGCATAATGTCTCTTTTCGGTCTCATACTCAACGTGAGCTGTAGCGATAGTAATACCACGAGCTTTTTCTTCAGGAGCGGCGTCGATTTGATCGACAGATTTAGTTTGGGCAGTAAAACCTCTTGCGCCTAGAGTGCTTAAGATAGCGGCGGTTAAGGTAGTCTTACCGTGGTCAACGTGTCCAATAGTACCCACATTTACGTGAGGTTTGGTGCGTTGGAATTGTTCTGCTGCCATTGTTTTAATTCCTTATATGAAGCCCCCGTTCTTAGCGGGTTTTAGCCAGACTTCAATAGTTTTTATTATTAATTATTTTGTTATAACATTATACCAAAAATTCAAATAAAATCAAGTATCTGAGGTTATCCACACTTTCGTCACCATTACTTAATTCTCAACTGGCTCGAAATAGTAGCGATCCTCTTCTAGATTAGAATCTCCGTTTTCAGTGTTTTTCTTCTGTAAAATTAGACAAATATTCTTCGCCACCAAAGTCACCTAAATCCTTAGCAAAGTTATATTGGTCAACTGATAACTCCCGCAATTCTTGATTGTCTTTCCAGATTGCGATATCACGATTTATTTTATCTAAAAGTTCGGATTCTGTCAAGCCCGAAACGCCGGATTTACCTAAAATCAGATCTTCATAGTCATTTACCGACATTACAATATAACCCGGTTGCCCAGTTTCATCTAAAATAATAGCCTTATCACCCGTTTTTTTGAGTAAATTTACCAATTTTTGGAAATTTGGCATAAATTTGGGTTAAATTCAGGGTGTTAAATAATTTAGAGTCAAACTAAACTATCTCCCACCAATTAAAATTTATCTAATTTGTAGTTTATTATTTAAGTTTACAGAAAAATTTAACACCCTAAAGGGAAATTATTTCTTAATGATAGCCTAATTGTTGATATTTGTAAAGGTTTTATTATTAATTGTCTGCTTCTTGCCTTTTACCCGTCCCCAGTTCCCGTCTATATTCCCGTTCCCGTCCCCGCCTTGCCACCATTTGAAAATATTGTGCTGATTTTTGACGAGAACGAACGGCCGTCAGGCAAACCAAAACAGCGCCAGCGTTTTTGGTTTAGTGAGAGAAGTCAAAAATTCAGCCATGATTTTCAACCGGTGGCGATTCTTTGGTTCTTTCTTCTAAAGAAAGAACGAGAGTTAATTCATATGGAAATGGATTCCGGGTCAAGCCCGGAATGACGACGGAGGAAGGATTACCGCCCCTGCTTAACGGCAGACAGGTTCGCGGGAATGACAGTGAGACAATTAGAGTTTATGACAAAATAAATCTAAATTTAAACAAAATATTGAAAATTTACTAAATATGTGGATAACTATCTTGACAAAATTTATTAGCTATGCTATAATCTGATATTACGTTATAGTAGAACGTGAGTGAATAAAACCACAAGATCGTTACAACTAAAAGGAAAGCAACATGGAAGTCTATTGTGGGCTGTTTCTGTGGGCGTTTTGCGTCACAGTTATTTCAAGCAAGAGTAATTTCAGCTTCACCTGGAATGACCACGAGTTGGCGAGATGGCAAAAGGCACTCATCGTGTTCTTCGCCTTCCCGATTGTCGGGGCAATCTTCTGGTTTATTGGCCTCACCGGCCAAATCATGATCTCCCCGATCGCTGCCATTTTCTAACATCATCTCCCCTCGGGGAGTTGATGCAGAGCCTTGTCCGGTAGGCACTAAAACCGGTCTAGTCGGCTTAACTGGAGACTACATCATGACAACGAATGGAATGGCGCCACGTCTGGCGCCAGGACATCGTAGCCGCGACGGAATTCCGTAGTTTCGGCGGTGATCAGAAGTGGTCACCTCTAAATCCTATGCCAATCAGGTAAAAGAGATTGGCTCTAGAATCACCGGAAATATGCCGCTAAGGACGGTAAACCAAAGGAGAATGGCCATGCACGCGCATCGGCGGTACGTCTTCTTCGGTCACTGTACCGAAGGCTAGATTCAAGTCTCGTCAGTGAGGGATAACATCTCTCACCCGGGGTCATTCACGACCTGGTTACATTCCCCTGAAGGCCGGCTGCTAATTGCGGTAAAGGCTTGGGATACCCAGGAGCGCGAGTGATTAATAGAATCGTTCCACTCGGTAAAATGACGAGACGGTAAAAAGCCACAGAAGAAAATATATTGTTTCCGCCAGATTCTTGCGTCTCGATTCGGCAGCGCGCCCCTAACCGGGCCCGGCAGCGGATCGAGTAACGTTCAAGCCATTATTAGTCAGCGGTCCTCATTCACGATGGAGCCACAGTACCCTACGTTTCGCTAATCGGCGAATCGCGGGATGAACATGGTGAAGAAGTCTGAGAGGACTGCTGACAATTACCCGACGTACCCGTAGACAGTAACTTGGTTACCTCCGCGGGGTGCCTTGCTAATCGAGCCCATCACGCGCTGTGGTGGGATCCTCGAACCGGGAAACATCGGGCTTATGGTGATGCTTGCGCTTTCGCGGGCCGCGGACCACAAGGTCTACGCGGTCAAGCGATGATGAGCGTAAGCGACTCGAGTTCGTCGGCCCCCGATTACGGCGGCCACCGTCCCTGGTATGCTCGCGAGAGTTCGCGGGCGCGGGACAACGGCAATGAACGTCAAGTCATGGGGGTAGCCAATTAGAAGAAGATGGAGGCATACACCCACTCGCCGCTAAGTTGCGCGTATCGGAGAGTTACCGAAGCGACGATTTAGTGGCCGAGGACGAGGCTATAAAAGCCTTGACGCTCGATTATGATCGAGGGGCCGACGACTCGCTGTTGCCTGATCTTCGCGAAGAACTCGCGGAGAGGGCGACGTACGAAAAAAAACAAATCATGTTGAATCATTAGCCAGCCGGCCGACTGCGAACCACGGGTTACGCGCGATGTCGACCGGAAAGCACAAGACGCGATCAAATGCCGTGACCGAAAGCTCAAGATAACCATTCGCCACTACACAGGGTGAGAGCTTAGGAAGAAAGGCAGAGTGTCGCACGGACTTTAATGGCAGCTGCTGTTTCAGGAGCTCCAATCTACTCGCCAAGCCTTACAACCTTGCCGAGTACGACACAGCAGTCAAGCTGTTTGAGCCACCGTCCGATCGAGTTACTCCGTAATTTACACGGAGCCGCACATTTAGCCAGTCAAGGTACGATTTAAGGGCGATATAGGAATCGCACCCCCAGTACTGGCGCACAGCACAAATGGGGCGTAAGCAACTAGCAATGGTTGTTTACGCCTTCTTTTTTTTAAAAAATTATCACCCCTCAGGCTTTCGGTCTGAGGGGTGTTTTATTCTACTATTGACAAATTACTCAGCTTCTGCTAAGATGACCGGAAGTAAATTTGTTCCTTTTACCAGAATTGTCGTTAAAAAACGACACTACCAAAGGAGAATGGCAATGTTGAAATTCACGCCGATCATTGGAATGGAAGACAAGGGAGTTTTTGACAACTTTTACGATGCCTTTAAATTGCTCTGGGATGAGCTAACAGTTATCGTCGAACGCGGAACCTCCCTTCAGTTTCTGGAGACTGCCTGTTTTCTCGAAATTTCATCCGATAACTATAAAATTCCCCTGTCATTTTATGATGCTCGTGATCTGGCTTACGACTGCGGCCTCATTGTTCCGGACGAATCTGCTCCCAAGAGTGGACCTCCGCCACTTGTGCCACCGCCAACCGATCCCGAAGGTCAGCAAGAATATCTGAGGCAATTGTGCGATGGCTTGAGTGAACTCGGCTGTCGTCTAGCGTCTACCTATTATCGATACATGCTGGGCGAGCTTAAAGAGCTCGGCACAAACACCCAAATCACGACTAACGCCATTGTTGAAAGCGCCAAAGGAACGGAGATTGAAACGGAAGTGATTGAATCCGCTCGTGACATATTGGAGCAAACCACTGCCGCAGTCAACACCGGCCTGGATGATTCCGAAATCACCAAACTGGCTATCTCCCAAGCCTATCAAGACATTGGCGAAGAAATTAAGGCTGGTCCCAAGCAATTTACAACCGTGCTGTAAGAAATCAACGCGCACCCTAACACTAGGTTGCGCTTTTTTAATTAAATATAAAAGGACAGCGCTGAGGCTGTCCAAAAAATTCAAATTAACGACTTAAAGTTTGCATGCGCTGCAGCATATAGTCAGGATAGAAATCAAAGAACTCGGCCTCCGAAGTAAACACTCGTGTCGCAATATCCATAAACGGACTGGTGTGTTCACTGGGATAAATAACGAACACATTTTTTCCAGTTTCATATCCCCTGGTCGTTTCGTCACTGACGCCCTTCGAAAGTGTCGTGCCCGGAGGATAATAAGCGACCTGATCAGAGGACTCCGCGATATACCAATTCAAATCACGATGAATCGTTTGCAAGCGAATCGCCCGCTCTTCTTTCGGCGAAACTCCAGCACCCGATTCGATATCGATGGTGCGCGGATCAATTAGAGGCGTTGGCGACCCGGTTAACTGACGACCGATACTGAGTAGCTTTTCCTTAAACGCCGTAATCTTCAAGTCAGCTTCGCCATTGGCATCAGTCATCGGCATCTGAAAATAAATCAAGAAAGCGCTAGAGAGTAAGCTCTCAATCGTCAGTGGATCCTGTCGGCCCGGCAACACATAATGCGGCTTACTAAAATTGGCCGCCCAACCAGCGGTAATATTGACTTCGGAATTCTGCCACAACAGCAGATCACGCAAGTCATGGTTTTGTAAGCGCCCTTGAGGCGTCAGTAATTGCCGCTCCTGAATGGTCGACGGTTTTTCAATCAGTGTCACATACAAGTCAGCATTAAGCTGAGCCAGATGACGCCAATCGTAAGCATTAGTAAAAACATCGCCCCAGAAAAATTGCGCGTGCATATCGACTAGTAAGCGATCATGCGAACGCTGATCCTTATTAATTAGCGCCAAGACATTATCGAAAACACGATCACCGAGCGCACTCAGTAGTCTCGGATGCATATTAATCAGATTTTCTGCCGGTACTGGCGGCTTCTGTGGTGCCTGTTGAGCGATCTCCAGCAGCTTATCACCCAGATTATAACTCTTACCAACCCCATCAACACCTTCGATATATTTCGTACAAAATTCCGTACTGCCTGTACCAGGAATACCAGTTACCACGATCTTTTTTGCCTTAGCCATGATGCTTCCTTTCAGTTGTTTCTCATATTTTAAGGTTCGACAATATCATAAAGAAATTAACACGTTACCCCCATAATGTCAATTATAAAAACCGCCGGCCAGAACGCCAGGCGGTTTAATGTATATTGTTTATTCAATCTGATCTTTGAGGCTTTCAACTTCTTCGGGCGAAACAATTCCGTGCAGTACACCTTCAATAATCGCGATTTTCACCGAACGATCCCATAATTTATCCGGACCGCCAGCCGGTCGCCGCTGCTCTAGCCATTCGGTATAAGCATCATTCAAATTTCGAATAGGCAAACTAACCAACACAATATCATCTAATTGTATTTCCTCCCCTAATTTTCTCCTCATTTCCCGTACTTGTTGATTTTTCTTGGATAAGACCTCAGGCATTTGATTAATCGTAAATTGAATGCCGACAACTTCCGGAGTTACCCCTTCTTCTTGCGCCACCGCCTTCACTCCGCGATGGTGCTGACTGCGCTTGACGATAAAATCAATCTTATGCGCCACATCTTCATAAACGTCAACTTTAACAAATTGTAAATCCAAATCAAAATCAATGGCCAACTTATCCAAAAAATTTGTGACCATCACTTCCGCCAAAAACCCGGCCGGAGCGCCGCGTTCGAATTTATCAGTTCGCATAATATCCCTTTTGATATCCACGGCCTCAGCAATCAAAGCATTGCCACGTCCCCATTCATCGAGAATTATCTGATCATCAAGCAAATCACGCAATTGACTTTTGGCTTTTTCTAAAAGATACTTTTTTCTAATCACACGTGGCACGCTGTCAGGATCCAAATAATACTCCTGACCAAATTCAAAATCAGTAATAATTTCACCCAAAGTAATCGGATCTCGCTCACCGGATTCAGAAAAAATAAAATAACTGCCAGAGCCTTCATGATAGCGCACTTCCTTGCTGCCCGGCGTTCTTTCCGGACGGTATTCAGGATTATTAAGATTCCTTCTTTCTTGTTCTAAGGCGGCGACAATCTGTTGCTTCTTTTTCTGCAAGCCGACAATTTCCTTTTCATTAACCGCAATGGCTGGAATATCGCTTTCCAAAATATGCGGCCCTGGAGTTAAGCGTCGCTCGTGCCGATTAGCAAATTTATTCTCCGCCTTATTTCTGGCATGCCAATTCAAAACCCGTTCGAGCTCGGCTTGATCTTCCGGTGCTAGATCTTCCTTCTCGTCTTGCTTAATCTGCTCTAAAGCGATGTCGCGATAAGTACCAACTAAGGTGTGTTCAAATGATTTGCGCATAAAAAATTAATCAATATTAACCCTCCAAAAACTATAACTTTGGCCACAGTTATTAACTGGGACTAACTTGTTTTACAAAAAAAGTACTGACTCAGCTGCTTAGGAGCCCAACTTATCCAATAATAAACTAAACAGGCCATAAAAATCGGTTTGGATTTCTTTTTGGTCCTTGGCATTAGTAAACTTCTGCCACGCAGCGTAAATTTGCGGATCATTAATATCGCGAACCGCGTTTTCTAATTGCAAGCGCTGATCAAACGATACCGTTTGTCCGCCCTGCAAAACATTGGTCACAAAAAGTTTGGAAAAAACCAAAACCTTTTGATTAACTTGCTGCTGGCCGATAGTTTTCTGGGCCGCCTGTAATTGTCCTTTCAAGCTAACGCTCTGCCAGACAAAAAATCCCAAGGCAATGACTAGCACCACCGCTACCACGGCATACAAAACTTGCTTTGACGTTGACATAATTTTATTTATTAATTTATTTTAATTATTTTTATAATTATTGCA
>CAISTG010000035.1 GCA_903888345.1 Candidatus Buchananbacteria bacterium
ACTATATTAGGATTAAGGAGATCTATTAAAGTCTGGAATATTTATTACAATAATTTGGAGCATTGTGCCTTAGGCGGGAAGACTCCAAATGAGATGTTATTAATTAATAACTAATCCGCCATATGTATGTGCTTAAAACAGGTATATTCCAATTCGTCTGCTTCTCAAGTGGGGTTCGAACGTCCTTTACAAGGCAACCCAGAATTATTAATAGGTGGTAGAATTATCTATATTAAATAAAACCCCACTCAAAGAATGGGGTTAGTTTTAGGCTTAACGATGAAAGATTCGTCCATCAAAATGTGCTAGGTTAGAAACAGAGACTGGATCTTGATCGGCGCTTAAACACCAGCCAAGACTACACGCACTTAAGGTTAAAACTCTGAGATCGCCGTTAATATCGTAGACGTAGAAGACGTTGTTCTTCTTATTTGTTAACAATATACCAGGCGCTTCTCCGTCTCGTCCACAATTTGGCTGACGACGCATGAGATTAAAAACATGAGCTAGGGGAATCACCATTTTTTCCGTGCCACCGAAGTGTTGAATAATGCTGTCATTGTTTACCGCCATCATTATGTCGTCGTAATAGATCGCATTACTATCGATTGACTCTTCAGTTACTCCCAAGTAAAACTTCTTGAACAGACTCGACCGTTCGTAGATTTTGAGAAGTTTATTAAAGACATTATGTTCGGGCAGCCTCTTAGTGCAGTGTTTGTTGGCTACAAACTTATTAATTTTAGGGGCGGTGGTATTTCCGGCTGGTCGAAAAGTTGACGATGGTATTGTCTCGACTTTGGGTACTAATCCCAGAAATAAAGCGCGTTGACTTTCAAAATACCACCCCCTGCTAACACTACCACCATAGTAAACGTAATCGTCCTCAGGACAACGGGAAAGGAAGACACCAGTTCCGCCGAAAAATGAACTACTTAAACTATAAACTTTAGAAATTTCTACTTCTTTATCAATTCGGCCAGTACTGGTTTTTACGCGTATAGTCCTGGTTTCATTTTTGATATCGCCAAGGCCGATTAACGGATAGTCATTAAAGCTGGGATATCTAATTTGAAAGAAATTCAAGTCAAGCGCGTTCGCAGGAATTACTCCACGTTCTTTAAAAATCCGTAAAACATCCGCGTTAAATACTTCCTGTCCGAAAAAATTCGTAACCACGAACCCAAAATCTAGTTTAAGATTTTTGAGCTCTTCGAGTATTTCATTAAATAGCACTCGATTCTTTTCGATTAGTAGCTCAGCAGTCTTTTTGTTGAAGATCACTTTTCTCAGTAATGGGTCAACGGTTGAGCTACCAATTCGTTTGCCTACTTGGTCAACAATTTTTTGTTCGAGCGTCTCAGATTGATTAAGTTTTTCAAATAGCTGTTTAATAATCGCTTGTGAACTGAGGCCGTCATTGTTCATCGTCTTTTCCTTTCAGGGGTTGGGGTGATTATTCATCAAATTGTAATGAACTAAAATCAACCCGTATTATATGCCTCAGTTTTATTACTGTCAATAGTATTAACATTACGAATAATTTTTGTGTTTAAATTTAGATATAATATACGTATTTTTTAAGTATTGTTGTCAATATTGTTGACAGTAACTTTACGATGCGGTATGATGGCGTATATGGATATACAATCAATCTTAAAGTCTATTGGCCTAACTGAGAAGGAAGCAAAGATCTATTTGACTTGTCTTGAATGTGGCCAGGATACAGTATTTAATTTGGCAAAAAATAGCGGACTTAAACGTCCGACTGCATATTTTACTTTGGAAAAGCTTAAAGAAAGAGGGCTGGCTTCGACTCATCAAACTTCAAAGGCAATCTACTATTCAGTCATTAGCCCGGCGCAATTACTTGTTAAGTTAGAAAAAGAAAAAGAAAAGTTGTCAGCTGCCCTGCCGGAATTGGAAAAACTGTATCGACAACAGCCCCACAAACCGCTAATAAAAATATTTGAGGGCAGAGAAGGTGTCGAATTGATTTATCGTGAGTCGGGTGAGTATTTGAAACGAAATGAAGAAATACTCTACTTTGGCTCAACCATTCATTTTTTAGATACCCCAGAGTACAAACATCTTTTAGATCTATATGTCAAAGAAATGAAGTCTAAGAAACATAAAGCGAGAGAGATCTTGGTTAGGCAGGAATTAGAAGGGAGTGATTACGTTGAAAAAATTCAACGCAACAAAAACGCCAATCATCAAATTCGCTATTTCCCCAAGAGGATTAAATTTTCCGAGACCGATAATATTGTTTACGGTAATAAGGTGGCCATATTTTCTTTAAAGAAAGAAGTATTAGTTATATTAATTGAAGCCGAAAATATCGCGGATGCTTATCGTAATATCTTTGAAATGATGTGGAGCCAATCAGACCGAGCTTATTAGTATGATTTCTTATGGGTTCAGATTCTTTTGTACTATATTGTAATCATGAAATAATGTATATATGATTTATTTAATTGGTGGTGCGCCGAGGTGCGGCAAAACGACCCTAGCTCAAAAACTATCCAAGGATTTAAAAATTTCCTGGCTGGCAGCAGATTCATTGGAGGGTGTGGTGGCAGCATATTTATCAAAATCCGACTTAAAAAAGCTTTTCCCCAAAAGCGTCATGCGAAAAAAGACGAAGCGGAGTAATGACTTAATGTACGATACATTTTCAACCAAAGAAATTACTGCTGTCTATATTAAACAGGCACAAGCAATTTGGAAAGCCACCCGAGCACTCGTTCAAGCCTCAATTTATGAAGGACACGATTTGATAATCGAGGGTTATCAGTTGCAGCCAAAACTGGTAGCTCAATTGCAAAAGGATTTCAAAGAAGTTAAGGCCGTGATGTTGGTAAAGACAGATTTAGAATCAATCATTACCGGGGCTTTAAATAGCACCAATAAACATGATTGGTTTATTGGTAACACTAAAAAAACGGGAACTTATAGGAAGATTGGTTTGCTGATCGAGAAATATTCGGCGTATATCATTAAGGAGAGTCACAACCATCACCTAAGAGTAATTGATACTAGTTCTAATTTTAAAGCAGCGGTGAATTTAGCTGCCAAATATCTAAAATCGAAATAAGAAAACGTTATTGCAAATTACTTCTTAATGATTGACTAATCGTCAATAACATTATATACTGAAGCAAGTTTAAATGACGTTCTTTAATTTGTTAATAAATATTTTCAACCGCCAAAAGGAGTCGTTTGATGAACAAACTGATAGTCGGGACCATAGTTTTATCTTTGTTTTGCTTGATTTCGACAATTGCGATTGCGGCCGAGACAGCGGCGACTACTTCAGCTTCGAGTAATTTAGAAGCGATTAAGATCGAACTGCCGAAAGAGTTTTTCGGTGGCACGCCAATCGATTACTGGTCAGCGAATTTGGAGCCTGATGAAAACTGGAAGGAACGCGCTCCATTTCTGGCGCCTCCAGGCACGGTAGTTATCTCCGCTGGTAAGCCAGTCAGTTCGAGTGCCAAGTTTCCGACTTTAGGCGAAGTGAAGATGTTGGTTGACGGCGATAAGAATTACGCCAAAAACAGCTTACTGGAACTGCCAGAAGGCGTGCAATGGGTACAAATCGACTTGCAAGCCAAAGCGAAAATTTATGCGCTCTTAGTCTGGCATTTTCATGAAGGCAAGCGAGTTTACTTCGATGTAATTGCTCAAGTCTCCAATGACCCGGAGTTTAAGACGGAGACGACCATCGTCTATAATAATGACGCCGATAATAGCACTGGTTTAGGCGTTGGCAAAGACAAGGAATATGTGGAGAGCTACAAAGGTCGTCTAATGGATGCCAAGGGTGTTAGTGGTCGTTATGTTCGCCTCTATACCAGCGGCAATACTGGTGATGATAAGAATCATTACGTTGAAGTCGAGGTTTTTGGTCAGTTAGCAAAATAAATACTGCACCTTGGCTTTGATCGGATGTTCCGGGTCAGACGTGAGTCGTTCGGCCCGGATTTTATTTTTATGTGGTATAATTAATAGCGAAAGAATATTTAATATTTACGCGTGTTTTCAGTGTAATTAGTATCTGTATATTATGAAAAAACAAATTAAACAATCGAGTCTGCAGTCGGCACCCAGCCTATTTGGTCGACTGAAATATTATCAAGGCAGTATCATTTTGTTAATTGTTTTAACGGTAATTGCCAGTGCCTTAGGTTTAGCGATTCCAAAAATTATTGCGGTCGCAATTGATACCTACATGAATGGCAATTTTTCGATCAACTTTTTGGTATTCGAATTTTTAGTGGTGGCTGGTTTAACTTTTATTTTTACTTATTTACAAAGCGTTGTCCAGGTTTACACTTCCGAGCGAGTTGCTCGGGACTTGCGCAATGAAATCGCTGCTAAAATTTCTGTTCAACCGTATTCTTATATCGAAACAGCGACACCGGCTAAGCTGTTGACCAATTTAACCTCGGACGTCGATTCGGTGAAGACTTTTGTCTCGATGGCGATTGCTTCGATTGTTTCTTCCGTCTTTATGATTGTCGGGGTAGCCGTATTATTGTTGGTGATTGATTGGAAGTTGGGACTGGCGGTCTTAGCGGTCGTGCCATTTATTGCCGTTACTTTCTTTTTCATTTTCAGTCGCGTTCGTAAATTGTTTATTAAATCTCAAGAGGCGATTGATTGGCTTAATCGAGTAATTAGTGAAAGCATTTTGGGGGCCGCCTTGATCCGCTTGCTTAATTCTCATGAACCGGAAAGAAAAAAATTCTTGCTGGCCAATATCGAAGCTAAAGAGGTGAGTTTAAAAATCTTGGGTTTGTTTGCCAGCTTAGTGCCGGCCATTACTTTTTTTACAAATATCGCCACATTAATTATTGTACTGTTGGGCGGCTATTATGTGATTAATGGAGAAATGACACTGGGAAATTTTACTGCTTTTAATAGTTATTTGGCGATTCTAATTTTCCCTATTCTGATACTGGGTTTCATCAGTAATATTATCGCTCAGGCCCAAGCTTCTTACGGTCGCATCTTATTGGTATTAAATGCGCCCAATGAAAAGAAGGCCGGTGGTCTCAAAGCAGACTTGCGTGGCGATTTAGCTGTTAAGCGGGTGACTGTTAACTTTGCTCAGAAGTCGGCCTTAAAAGATGTTTCTTTTACAATTAAAGCCGGCAGCAAAACAGCGATTATCGGTCCGACAGCCGCCGGCAAAACGCAATTATTGTATTTACTCACGGGCTTGCTGGAACCGACTATTGGCGAAATAGATTTTGATGGTAAGAATATTGCTAAGTACGACAAAGATAGTTTGTATAGCCAAGTTGGTTTTGTGTTTCAGGATAGTATCATGTTTAATCTGACCTTGCGTGAGAATATCGCTTTTAGTAATACGGTTGATGATGAGTCACTTAAAAAAGCAATTGCCACCGCCGAGTTGACTGATTATATTAAAACCTTGCCACAAAAATTAGATACAATTGTTTCGGAACGCGGCACAAGCCTATCGGGTGGGCAGAAGCAACGCATTATGTTGGCCCGAGCTTTAGCGATTAATCCAAAAGTTCTCTTGTTGGATGATTTTACGGCGCGTGTCGATACTCAAACGGAAAGAAAGATTCTGAATAATCTGGCAAAAAATTATCCGCAACTAACCTTAATTTCAGTCACGCAAAAGATTTCTTCAATCGAACATTATGATCAAATTATTTTATTGATGGAGGGAGAGTTGCTGGCCAAAGGAACGCATCAAGAATTGCTACACTCCTCGCCCGAATACGTGCAAATATATCGATCACAGCAGAGCATTAATCAATACGAATCAAATGAAGCCTAGATATGAATTATTCCCTGTCAAAAACTGACATCAAAAAAGAAAAAGAGAAAAGCGTTTTGCTAACTGCCTGGCGTCGCTTAGTGCCACTAATGGCCGAAGAAAAATGGGCGGTGGCCTTAGCCATGATTGCCACCTTAGTTAGTGCGGCGGTAACTTTAATTGTCCCGATTATTATTGCGCGCATTATTGATGTTTATATTGCTGGACATAATTTTTCCGGTGTTTTAAGTTATTCCGGCCTGTTGACGCTGATATTTATTGTTGGTGTGATCTCAAGTTATTTGCAAATTCGTCTAATGGGTGGCGTTGGCCGCCGTTTGCTGTTTAATTTACGCGATAAAATTTTTAATAAATTGCAGGCATTACCGGTTGCTTTCTTCAATCAGAATAAGGCCGGCGATTTGATTTCGCGCATCAACAATGATACCGACAAATTGAACCAATTTTTTGCTCAGGCCTTAATGCAGTTCATTAGCAATCTTATTTTAATTGTGGGCACTGGAGTTTTTTTGGTAGTGATTAGTCTGAAATTAGGTATCGTGGCCCTGATTCCCGCTGTATTCGCCTTAGTTTTAACCCAATTGCTCTCGCCTTGGGTTAAACGAACTAGCTTGGCTAGTTTGCAAACTTTGGGTGGTATGAGTAGTGAAATCCAAGAAAGCATTAATAATTTTAAGGTCATTGTGGCTTTTAATCGCTTAGATTATTTCCGCACGAAATTTAAAGAAGCGAATGAGAAGAATTATGTGGCGTCAGTTGCGGCTGGGGTGGCCAGCAATATCTTTAATCCGATTTATCTACTTGCTTCTTCGCTGGCGCAGATGGCGGTTTTGGCTTATGGTATTTATCTGATTGCTCTCGGGAATTTTACGATCGGTTTATTGATCGGTTTTCTGCTTTATGTAAATAACTTTTATACACCGCTGCGTCAATTGGCCTCGGTCTGGCCCTCATTACAATTAGCGTTGGCAGGCTTAGATCGAATTGCGGAAGTATTATCTTTCGAGTCGGATTTAAAGATCGCGCCCAAGAAATGTTCCCGAACGATGTTGCCGAATTTGGTGATGGAATTTCAAAATGTATCGTTCCACTATGTTGCTGGTCAAGATGTTTTAAAAAATATTAATTTTACTTTAGAGCGTGGCAAAACCTACGCCTTAGTAGGACCGACTGGCGGTGGTAAGACGACTACTGCTTCGCTAATGGCGCGCTTGTATGATCCGTCACAGGGCTCAATCTTCTTAGAGGGCAAAGATATTCGTTGCCTAGAACCGGCGGAGCGTGTTAAAAAAATTGGTTTTATTTTGCAGGAACCTTTTCTGTTTAATGGTACGGTTAGAGATAATATCTTGTATGGTAATGAAGAATTTCAGGCGTATTCTAATGCCGAATTGATGACCGTTTTGAAAAAATCTCATTTAGCTAAATTGTTAACGCGCTTTTCGGCAGGCTTAGATACAATTGTTACTTCCAGCGGTGATTCCGTCAGCTTGGGTCAAAAACAATTAATTGCTTTCATCCGCGCCACACTGCGACAACCAGATATTCTGATTTTAGATGAAGCGACCGCCAATATCGACACCATTACTGAACAATTGCTGGAAGATATTATCAAACAGTTACCAGCCACGACTACCAAAGTGATTATCGCGCATCGTTTAAATACGATTGAAAATGCCGATGAAATATTTTTCGTCAATGCGGGGTCGGTAGTTAATGCCGGATCAATGCAACACGCCGTTGATCTACTGCTTAATGGTGATCGCCAAAGTTAAGATATATTTCTGTCTGACTTGCCTGCATCTTCGCCAAACATTATTCTAAATCCCAAGTCATTCCGACCCTCCCCACCTCAAGTCATTCCGGCCTTGAGCCGGAATCTGGGCCCACATGTAAAAGTTACGCGGAGATTCCGGGTCAAGCCCGGAATGACTACTGAGGATGGGTAATGACATCTGAGTTGGCTGGATTATATTTATGAATAAATTTATATCAAAAAACATCAGCAGATGCTGATGTTTTTTTAAATTTAGAGATTTATTAGCACTCGCGTGATTTTCAATTCATCGTAGGAATATTTTTTGTCTAAATATTCGAAAACTGGCTTTAATTTTTCTTGTCCACAAACTTTAAAAGCTTTTCGCATTACTTCATAACGATTGCTTGGCAACTTCAAATATTCTAAGTCTAACTTCTCGCCGGCATCTATTAATTTTTCGATATGATTAACGACGGTGTCAACAGATAGTTTTTGATGCTTGGCAATCCGATCGAGCGCGATTTTTTTAATTAGTAACTCTTTAGTTTTTAAAAAATAGATCGGTCGTTGTATTGCCACTTTAATTTCTGGTGCGCTAGGTTCTTTAGGTGGTTTTTCTAGCGAGCTTAAATTATTAATAGTGGCAAAGTCATTAATCAGCTCGAGAAAAGTAGCGCTGTGTTGCTCCAATTTCTTCGTTCCAACACCACTGATTTTCGCAAAGTCGGCTTGATCCTTAGGGAAGTAATATGACATCTCTTGCAAGCTAGTGTCACCGAAAATAACAAAGGGCGGCACATTAGCGGTCTCCGCCAATTCCTTGCGGGTAGCGCGCAGGATTTCAAAGAGCTCGGCATTATATTCTAAGGCTCCTTTTTTGGCGCGCTTTTTGCTCAGAGCAACATCTGCTAATGGTTTATTGATAGCTAAGGTGGCGTTGCCATTCAAAAATTCTAAGCCGGCACGGGTTAGGCTGACTGTCGGGTATTGGCCTTCGCTTTTATTTAAATAATCTAGATCAATTAGCTGATTAATCAATTGTGCTAGTTCGTTCTCGGAGAAATCAGTAATACTTTTAAAGGCAGCTAATTGCTCGTGTTTGTTGATTAAAATCTTTTGAATCTTTTTACCTAACAGAATATCGATTAGATAGTTGCGACCATAAGCAGTGCCGAGCTCAAAAATGCCACGTAGAATTTTTTTGGCAACTAAAGTCGCATCAAATAGTTCGCGGGTTGTTAAACAAATATCACAGCCGCCACAAGTTTTGCTTTCCAGTTGCTCACCGAAATAATTCAATAGGTATTTTTTACGGCAAGTAGAGAGCGTGCAGAAGTTAATAATTTCCCCCAGTTTTTCCTGAGCGTGTTGATGGAGTTGGACGTCATCGATTTGGTTAATAAAGAATTCGTGTTTGCGCGTATCGGCATAAGTATAGAAGGTGACGCATTCACTAGGCAAGCCATCGCGACCAGCACGGCCGATTTCTTGGTAGTAGCCTTCTAAAGTTTTCGGATAAGTATAATGGACGACTAAACGCACATCCGGCTTGTCGATGCCCATACCAAAAGCAATAGTAGCGACAATAATATCGACTTTGTCTTTAATAAATAATTCTTGCACTGATTTTCTGACACTCGGGTCTAAGCCAGCATGATAGGCGCGAGCACTGAACTTGTTGGCGCGCAAATTAGTAGCCAATTCCTCAGTTTCTTTACGCGAATAACAATAGATGATCACTGATTCGCCTTTATATTTTTGCATCAAGTTAATCAGCTTCGGAAAGGCTTGCTTTTTTTCAATAATACTAAGATTTAAATTCTCACGATTAAAACTAGTGATGTAGAGTGGAGCTTTTTGGAGATTTAATTGATTGATAATATCTTCTCGAACTTTGGCGGTAGCGGTAGCAGTAAGAGCAATCAAGGGAACTTGGGGAAATAATTTTTTGAGCAAACTTAAATTGCGGTAATCAGGACGGAAATCATGACCCCACTCAGAAATACAATGAGCTTCATCTACGGCGATTAGACTGATGTTGAGGTTTTTAAGTTGTTGTTGGAATTCAGTTTGAGCAAAGCGTTCCGGTGCCAGGTAGAGGATTTTTAATTCGTTATTTTGAGCACGCTCGTACGCGGCGGCAATCTGTGAAGCGGTCAAGGAAGAGTTGATGAACTCAGCTTTGATGCCATTAGCTTGCAAAGCATCAACCTGATCTTTCATCAGGGCGATGAGGGGAGAAATGACTAAGGTTAAGCCTGGTAATTCTAAGGCCGGCAATTGATAGCATAATGATTTACCGCCACCAGTCGGCATCAGGACAAAATTATCTTTACCGTCTAGCACACTATTAATAATATCCGCTTGCATTGGGCGGAATTCATCATAACCGAAATATTCTTTAAGTGTTTTTAGAAGTTGGTCTTGCATGAAGGGCAAATATTTATTTATTGGGGAGCGAGTGCCACATGAAATTAAACCATTTCAGGTGGTCTTGGGCGAGTGTTTTATCTTTTAAAATAAAGATCGTGATGTCTTCATCAAGTTCGGCAATATTGACTCCTGAATAAATGGCGACATAGTCACCGAAAATATCAATCGATGAGCCGGTGGAGAATTCTTTCGGCAGGAATTTATAATCCTTGCCAATTTTACCGATGATGTCTGGATATTTTTTTAATTCGCTGTCGTAGATAATCTTGCTGGACATTTTTTTGGTACGATACTGGTCATTAGCTCGTTTGGCATAACTTTTTATGCGGGGATCAAACCAGGAACCTTTGCTGCCGATGCCGTAAATCGTTTTACCGACCTTAAGTTCCAAATCAATATAGTTCTTTAATCCCGCCACACCCTTATAGACAAAAACAGCTTGATCGGGATTATGGCGATCATATTGTTTGATCAATTTCGGCAGGGAAGTTTCAAATTCATTATTTTTTTCTGCCACAATTTCTTTGAGTTTGTCGGGATGAACTGGGGCGTAAGTCAGGACTCGTTTCGGCAGAATTTGATAGGCTAGTCCCTTCTTGATTAAACGCTCAATCGCGTCATAAGTATTGCGGCGATGAATATTAGCATAAGTCGAGATAGCGCCAATGGTTGCTTCTTTAAGTTCTAAGAGGGCGCGGTAGATTTTGGCTTCGTTAGGACTCAGTCCGACATCAATTAAGATGTCTTCAGATGATGCTAGCATATATTTCTAGTCTAATTTTAGCTTATATTCGTATTATATGTCTAATTAAACTAAAAGTCAATTTAAAATGGTGGTATTGGCCACCACTTATATTATGAGTATACTGGCTAATATAGAACGTTGACAATTTAATTAATGAATGACCACAACCAGAAAGGAACCAGAATTGTGTTACATTTTTCGCCTGATAATGAATGTGGTGATAGCCCGAGACAAGCACGGGCCCGATTTAATGAAATGTCCTCCAGGAGCCAAGTAACGGCGGCCCATGAGGCACTTGCCAGAAGTGGTATGCCCGCTAATGAAAGATTAGCTTTGTCTGACCGTTCAGTGATTGTCGCTGGCAGAAGTGTGATCGTCAATGAGGCTCATGAACAACAAAACAGGGAGAAGAATAATGACTAAGGTTATAGATGATGTCAAAAAAATGGCGGTGGCGGTTAAAGCAGATAGTCCCAAACAACATTTCGAGAGAATGGAATGGCTGAGTAAAAGTTTATTCGGACTTGAAATATCCGGGAAAAAATCAATTGATAGTCAAACGCCCGGAGTTAGATTGGACTATAATAATTTTCTACGAGACAAGAAGTATCTGCGGCTACCATTGAAGCCTTTAACGTGGAGAAATGATGACGGTTTGCCTAAGATTGCGATATTTTCTCTGACTTCTGCAGTTTGTAGCTTTAGAAAGTGTACATTTTATTCTTCTTCTGGTGGTAGTGTTGATAGGGAAAAGTTAATGATACTTCCAATTTTACCTAGCGCTTTGTTTAATCTATATGAAGATGTTCGTGTTGTCCTCGGTAAAAAATGTTTAGAAGTGTGTCGGTCCATGCGGTTAGAATCTCTCGAGTTTTATAACTATACTGTTTCTTGCCAATTCAACGGAATTATTCCGGACAATGAGCGAACTAAAATAATGGAGGCACAGACACAAAAATACTTTGAAAACATTTATGTGATTGCCGATGCTAAATGGGGTTTGGAAACGCCTGTGATTTTGCCTTTGGGGGCAAGCCAGCTTGCTATAGGTTATGCCGATGGCAAACTTTGGTTAATTACTGATTTTGTTACCATGCCGGTTAACGAAGCGATGATTGTTAATTAATATTTAAAACAACAACCAAACAAGGAAATCGTATTATGCCAAACTCATCTTCGAACACGGAAAATGCACCCGACAAATCTTCAGCACCGGAAAATACGTCCGAGACTCCTCCGAGTAAAGAAAATGAATCAGGTCTATATGGTCCGGCATTTTTCAAACAGCATCCCGATGCCTGCTATACTTTAGTTAATGGGGAATATGTAGTAAAAGTTGGAAACAGATAAGCACCTTAGCCACTCTCGAGAATATCTCCAGAGTGGCTTTTATTAAATTAAAAAGACCCGTTCAGCGATTATGCTTACTTGGGTCGGGTACATTAAATATTTTTGGCAATCGGGCTCAACTTATTTATCAACGTTTATCCAGCAAGTAAAGAGGCGGCAAGGGTTCAATCTTGGTGCGTACCTTCAGCATATCATTGAAGGCGTAGTCCTGGTCCTGCTTAATGGGAAACATTGGCTTGAAAGAACGGATATCGATCGGCGCGTCAAGTTTCGGCAGTGGTGCCGCTTCAAAGCGGTGATCATCTTCACGCATCGCTTTATAGGCCGGAGAGACATAGGCCTGGGATAATTTTGCCTGCATCGCTTCCGACATTCGTTGAGTGACCGGAGCCGTGGCTTGGCGTAAGACTTGCTCAGGTGCGGGAAACATCATACCCATGACGTTTTTCCTTTTCTGTTCGGCGTTGTTTCGTAAATTAGTTGCTGGCATTTCAATAATGATTTTCGCTTCGCCGTTAAACCGTTTGATGTGCTTGCGTAGATCTAGCCGTTACCAAGGTCGAAATGATCAATGATGGGCACGCCTTGGCCTAGTCCGGGAATTTCTGTCGTGACGTGGTATTGGTTATCGGCATAAGTGAAGTGCGAATTTCCGGCGCCCTGAAAGACGGCACCGTTCTCCCATTGGCTGACGATCGGAGCAAGCTCCATTGGCGGCTCAATAAGCGGCGGCGGATCTTGATAGTTGTATTGCATGGTAATTCACCTCCCTTCATTGCGGTTGGGTCATCAGTATTGTAAATTATTTAACTTTACGATTCTTGACTTGTAAATTTCTCGACAACAGCAAGATTGTCATATAGCAGATTTTATACTAATATAAATAATCGTCAATACTACGGCACAAAATATCATATAATAAATGTTTAAATTTAAACAAATTTAATTTATTTGTGTTTATTTGTCGGAGTACCTCGACACAATTTGGTATCTTTGCTAAGATTAAAATATAAGCTGAATATATGCTCGAAGGTTTAATTGAAAAATTGGGTTTAACGGAAAATCAAGCTAAAGTCTATTTAGCTTTGGTCGAAGAAGGCCCAGCACTAGTTAGTGAAATTGGTCAAAAGTCAGATCTGAATCGGACGACTTGTTATGATGTCTTGGAAAAGTTAGTGGGTTACGGATTAGCTAGTTATGCTTCCGGTGATGGCTCCAAAAAGAAGTATGTTGCAGAGTCGCCCGAAACATTGGTGACATATTTAGAAAGAAAAAAACGCACCTATCAAAATCGCTTGGAAGATTTGAAGGATAAGTTGCCAGAGTTGATGGCGTTATATAAACGGACGGATAAACCGGTGATTAAATTTCTGGAAGGAACGGAGGCTATCCGGGCGTCGATTACTTTAAATACTGATAATGAAGATATTTTGCCTGAAAGTCAACGGCCTGAAGTTTTGACAATTGCCGATTTAGAAGCTTGGGATGCGCCAGACTTAGCGCGATCTGCCAAAAAATATTTAAAACAATTAGCTAAGCATAAATATCCAGAGCGGATGCTGATTGTACCAACGAAAAAATCATTAGCGTGGATTAATGATTATCCGATTCCCATCAAGAAAAAAATAGAAATTAGATTTTTACCTGAGGGCAGGTTTCCACTCTTTGCCACCGAAGTCAATATAATTGGAAATCAGGTCTGGTTTACCTTATTAGAGAAGCCCGATCGGATGGTAATGGAGATTGCAAGTCGGCAACTAGCCGATACTTTGCGTATTTTATTTGAAATGGCCTGGGAGGCCGCGGAAAAATATACGCCGAAGAATTTTAAATATTAATTATTTCTGGTAGAATTAAGTCATGAACCAAGGAGGACGAAAAAATCAGCGAGCATATATTATCGGAAGCGGTATTGCCGGATTGGCGACTGCTGTTTTTTTGATTAAGGATGGCGGGATGAAAGGTGAGAACATTAATATTATTGATAATCGCCCGCAGGCGGGTGGAAGTTTTGATGGTCAGGGGTCAGCTAAAACGGGATACTTGTGCCGAGGTTATCGCATTTTTGAAAGATCAGTACATGTTAGTGTTTACGATCTGCTGTCTAAAATTCCCTCACCTAGAAATCCGAAAAAAAATCTCAGGCAGGAATTTTTTGATTTTAATCGAAAAGTTAAGGTACACGCAAAAGCACGACTAATCGAAAAGGGAAAAATAGTTGATGCTTACCATATGGGTTTAAATTGGCGCGATCGCTGGGCTATTTTTAAAATGCTAGTCACGCCCGAGAGATTTTTGGGCACCAATCCGATTAGTTATTATTTCACGCCCGCCTTTTTTAAGAGTAATTTCTGGATTGAATGGGCGACGACCTGCTCTTTTGAGCCACGACACAGTGCGATTGAAATGAAAAGATATTTAGAACGACTATTTCATAATGCGCCAGTCTTGGACACATTGGAGTGTGTTTTAAAGACACCGTTTTGCGAACATGATTTTTTTGTTTTACCGATTGTAGAATGGTTGAAAGTTCAGGGGGTTAAGTTTCGCCAAAACTCACAGGTTACTGATATTCAATTTAATTCCGCCAGGGGCAAGAAATCTGTCGAGACAATTGTACTTAAAAGAGGCAAGATTAAGTTGAGTCTGGCAGACTTAGTGTTCTACACTAACGGCACGATTACTACTGATTCTAGTGTCGGTTCGATGACGCGAGCGCCTAAACCAGTTAAAAACAAATCAGCCACGTGGGACTTATGGAAGAAGTTGGCTCAACGTTTACCAAGCATGGGAAGGCCGGATGTTTTTAGTGATACAATAAAAAAATCAGAGTGGACTGGGTTTACGATTACATTTAACGATGCCACTTTCTTTGAGTTGCTAGAAAAGCTGACTGGCAATAAGCCGGGAACCGGTGGCGCGATCACCTTTAAAAATTCCGGCTGGCTACTGTCGATTGATTTACCACATCAACCATATTTTATCGATCAGCCCAAAAATACTTTTGTCTGTTGGGGTTATGGTTTGTTGCCACACAGCCAGGGAGATTATATTAAGAAGAAAATGATCGAGTGTACTGGTCGGGAGATCTTAGAGGAATTAATTTATCAATTAGGCTTGCAGCAACAGAAACGGGCGATTATGAGGCGCGCGATTTGTTTGCCGGTGTTGATGCCGTATATAACGAGTCAGTTCTTGCCGCGTCAGAAGTCAGATCGTCCCGAAGTGATTCCCAAGGGCACACGAAATTTTGCTTGCCTTGGACAGTATGTGGAAATTCCGCATGAAGTGGTGTTTATGGTGGAATGTTCGGTGCGTTCGGCCAAGTTGGCAGTCAAAAGTTTACTCGGTTTAACGAATGAAATTCCGCCATTATACCAAAGGAAGTATAATCTGGAATGTGTGTATAATGCCCTGAAAATGTTCCTAAGATAGGCCATAATTGACATATGCTTGACTTATCTATCTATATGTGATATACTATTTATGCAAAGGGATGGTGTATTAAAAAGGTGTCGACTTTTAAAAAAACTCATTAATTGCAATTTTATAAACTAAGTCTAAAATTTGTGACTGGTACTATTAAAACTTTAGTAAACGATAAGTATTTCGGTTTTATCACCGTTGAAGGACAAGAGAAAGATTTATTCTTTCACAGCAACTCTTTAGTTGATGTCTTGTTTGGTGATTTAAAGCAGGGCGACACTGTTTCTTTCGAAACAGAAATGTCTCCTAAAGGAATGAACGCTGTTAATGTAAAACGCGTTTAATTTTCGTCTAAAAATCTAAAAAGATGCCCCTTAATCGGGGCATCTTTTTTTGTTAGAAATATTTAGCGAATTGATTTATAGACTCCTTTAACGCCCTTAGGTGACAAAGCAATTTGCCAGAGTTGGATGGAACGAGCGCGGAAGGCACCGGCACAGCATAATAGGTAATAGCACCACATGCGATAGAATCTTTCATCATAGCTCTTACTTAGCTCAGGCCAGGCTTTTAAGAAATTATCATACCAAGCGAGTAAAGTTTTGTCGTAATAGGCACCGAAGTTATGCACGTCTTCAATAACGAATAACCCTTCCGTGGCGGTAGTTAATTGTTTGAGTGAGGGCAGGGATCCGTTAGGGAAAATATATTTCTCAATCCACGGGTCGGTATTGCTGCCGGATTTGAGACTGCCGATGGTGTGAAGCAAGAATAATCCATCTTCTTTCAAGCATCTTTTGGCGACCTCCATGTAGGTGCGGTAATTTTTGGAACCGACATGCTCGATCATGCCAATCGAAACAATGTGGTCGAATTTCTCGTTGACGTCGCGGTAATCTTGTAGGCGGAATTCAACATCTAATCCGGCGCATAATTCTTCTGCCAGTTTTTTTTGTTCTTTAGATACAGTCACACCAATAACTTTGGCGCCGTAATTTTTGGCGGCGTGGCGAGCAAAACTGCCCCAGCCACAACCGATATCCAAAACGCGTTGGCCTGGTTGCAAGTTTAATTTTTTGCAAATCAAATCCAGCTTGGCGTCTTCGGCCTCAGTTAAGTCAGTGGTGTCTTTGAAATAGCCACAGCTGTAGGTCATACTTGGTCCGAGCATCTCGACGAATAAATCGTTGCCTGTGTCATAATGTTTTTCACCGACTTGGAAAGCTCGGCTGACTGCTTGCATGTTAAAAAGTTTGGCCTTGATAAATCCGGCGACTACCGGCAAGGAAAGCCCTAGACGGTCATAGATGTTGGTTGAAAGGATACGATGAAAGAATTCATCGAGCTTTGCGCATTCCCACCAACCGTCCATGTAGGCTTCACCAAGTCCCAGTGACCCTTCAGCTTTGATGCGGTCATATAATTTGGGATTCTTAATTTGAGGATCCCAGGGGTTGGGGCCATCCAAAACAATCCCGGTCGGCTCAAGGAGGTAATTTGCCCACTTTTTTGTTGTCTCACTCATACGTAGGTGTTATTAATTGTCTATATTGTAACCTCTTCCACAATATTTAGCAACTAGATATTTAGTAAAAAATTGGCGATTATTGGCAATTTTATTGATCTTGGGATCATGATGATAATTATCTAGTTTGACAATGGTTAGCAATTATGCTAAATTGGTTTGAAACTTAGTACCTTATCAATACTTGACGAAAGTTAAATAAATAATTGTAATTTGAATAACTGGTTGCTTTTTTGACCCCGGTTCCTTTAAAACTGTATTTTAGGAGCTGATTAGATATATTTGTAACCAACAAACAGGAGTGATGACTATGGGTAAAAAGACTGGTGTTGTTGACCTTGTTGCTGAAGTTACGCCGGTTGCGGCGAGCGATGGTTGTGCTGCCGCCTGGCAGGAAAAGGTTGGCGCTTTTGCCACCGCTGTGGGCAAACCACTTGAGGCAGTGAATGAGGCGTTGGCTGCCGTTTGTGGTGCGCCGAGCGAAGCTGCCTTGGCGGTTCTGGCTGATGAAGAGAGCAGTCCGTTGGCGGATCTCAAAGAAGCTTTGGCAGAATTGAAGATCCCCAGTGGCGTTTTGCGTCAGAGCGTGACTTTGTTGCGGGGACCCAAGACGGCGCCGGTTGGAGCCACGGTCTTTCAGGGCTATGGTGCTCTCCCGGTCATGCCCAATGAAGCAAGTTTTATCGAAAGCCTCAAAGTTGGTGGCGTGTTGCGTCCCGGGCAAACGGATGTGATTGCCGCTTGCCGTTCCGGTTTGGCCGAAAAGGTGGAATATTACTCCTTGCCGAAAAAGATCCTGACGGGAATTTTTGATTATACCAAATCGCGGAAGCAGTTGTTGGATCGACGCTATTGGGATTTGAAAAAGCAGTTGGCCAAGAACTATTATGCCGATATTTTGGAGGCGCTTGGTCTGCCTGGCGAAGCTGTCAATCCGAAGAGCAAGCAGGAGTTTTTGAATAAGGTTAATGCCAAGATGTGGCAGGCGCTTTACGATTTCAATTGTCTGGTTGCTGAATGGAATGATCGATTCCTGGCGTCGGGCAATAATAATATGGCTTTTCTTTCGGCGTTCGTCGCTGTTCAAGCCGGAGGCTCGGTACCGGCATCGATGCAGATTCCTGATACGACTTACTTGCGTGAGGC
Source organism: Candidatus Buchananbacteria bacterium (assembly GCA_903888345.1). Classification (GTDB taxonomy): domain Bacteria; phylum Patescibacteriota; class Patescibacteriia; order 2-01-FULL-39-33; family 2-01-FULL-39-33; genus CAISTG01. The sequence continues at coordinate 18,206 of CAISTG010000035.1, forward strand.
TGTTGATGCATTCATCGAAACGGTCAACGAGATTTTCTCTCCGGACGGTTTGCCAATCGCGCGCGCGTTGGCGGTTGATGCGGGTCGTATCAACGAACTGATCAATGATGAGAGTATCTATACTGCTCTGGGCAAGTCTGATCGTGAGGCGATGCTGCAGGGTTTGGGCGCAACGACTGTCACTTCCGATTATTTGACGATGGAAAAGTCGCTGCCGCATTTCGCGCTGAGCGTGATGTGCTTTAAGGATGTTCCGATCGGTACGGAGCTTGGTTATCTGTCGGCTTTGTATCAGTTGGGTGGCAGTATTCCTTGGCACAAGCTGATTCCTGAGGTTAATACTCCGCAGGCCATCGGCCGTGGCGATGGCATTAACCAGCGACGGCTCGTCCGCTAATTTTCGTTCCTTGTAATTACTGCTCCGGTAGCTTAGCTGCCGGAGTTTTTTTATGGCTAATTTTCCAGTATTCTTTAATATTTAATACTTGAGTTGGACTTGACTTTAACTTGTTGGTTTGTTAAGATTGCCAATCGGACCTTACAATTGAAGTTATAACAAATTAACTCAAACAGGAGAATAACAATGCTAGTTGTAAGTGGACTCAATGACGGAATCTTGGCGATATCTAAGTGGCTCGAAGCGAATTCGCGACCAGTCTTAATCGGGATTGCTGGCATGACTTGCTCCGGCAAAACGACGTTAGCAGAAAAATTGCAACAGTCGTTAACGGAACGATCAGTGCTGGTTACACTCGATAATTTCTTTAGGGAATCGATTGATCCGCAACTCCCTCGAACCAGTGAAGGAAAAAAACTTTTTGACGTTCCGAATTCATATAACGGTAGCGAATTTATCAGTACGGTCGCTCGCTTAGTGGCGGGCTATGAAACTCAAATGCCGTATTATGATAAACAGTCCGGTTGTCGCTTGCTGGAAAGATATCAGCGCGTCGCCGCGGCACCAATTATTATTGCCGAAGGACTTTTTGCCCTGACCTTTATCAAAGACTTGAAAGTTAAGTCGTTATCGGTATTTGTTAAGGCGGACACTAAAGTTTGTCTGCAGCGGCGAATTGCTCGTGATGTTCCGATTTTTCGCGTAACACCGGAGCGAGTGCAAAAGAATTTTGAATTGAAAGTTCTGCCGTATTGTGACTATGTCACGACTCAAGAACAAGAGGCGGCAATAGTCATTTCGACCAATCCAGAAAGGAATTCCGATGACCTACGAAACAGTGCATGAACTTTATGAAGATTTGCAACAAGCCGTCAAACCGGAAGATATTTTCGGTAGCTTCAATGAAACGTTTGATTTGAGTGTTCAGGGAAGCTTACTCGAAGAAAAGTATCGTGAACTGTTGGCCATCGTCGACGTAACAAAGTATGCCGATCTTTATGATCAGGCGGTCGCGGAAGCGGCCAAAATAATCTTGGACAAATATTATGTTCAAGCCAAAGAGTGGATCGCAATCGCCGGTTATGGTGAGGCGCGTCACGTGGTTACGTCAGTTCGCTCAGGCCAGGAAAAATTTCAGACTGAGCGAGGTGAATATATTTTGGGCGAAGCATTTGTCCAAGGTGATCATGCCACTCTTTATGAGGGTGAGTATGTTCGGAACAATGAAGCGGTTCGAGTCGCCATCAAGATTACTGATAGTGCGGCAAATAATAGTTTAATTACCCGCGAGGCGCGTACACTGGAAGCTTTTTATGAGGATCCCGCGGATGAGATCAAACATTTTCCGATCTTGCTTGATCAGTTTCAGACTGACGATGGGCGGTCGGGATTGGTTTTTCGTTACGCTGATAATTGTTTCGATTTGTATACCGTGCGAGAAAATTTCCGTTACAAGAACGGTGTTCATCGGAAACACATGGTCTGGATGTTGAATCGAGCCTTGTCAGCACTAACTTATGCTCATGCCTATGAGCGGTTACATGGAAATATTGAACCGTCACATTTGATGATTCGGCCGCGTGATCATAATATGTTCCTGGTTGGTTGGGGTCATAGTATTTTTGCCCCCAAGAAGACTGGTGAAAATTTCAGTGTCTATAATTCTGAATTTAGTGCGCCTGAGGTTAAAGAACGCGGTGTGGCTTTGCGTTCAGCCGATATTTATTCGCTGGGCATGTGCATGGTCTATATTCTGGGTGGTAATGTTGCCGCCAAGACTATTCCTGATGATGTCGAAGATGAGTTGGCGAATTTTTTGGGTTCGATGATTCTGGAGAGTCCCTTTCAGCGGGCGCAATCTGCTCTAGTGTTAAAGAAGCAATTGAATGCGATGATTGTCCGGCTTTGGGGACCGAAGAAATTTTTGGTTTTTGAAATGGATTAATTGTTATTAAGGTTAGTTACTGATAAATATTTATAATTCAACCGAAAGAGGAGATGCCGCTATGGGCGGAGGCCATTTTGATGAAAGTAATTCTATCAGGATACGCGAATTTTCTCGCGGCAGTTCCCGTAGCTTTGGGTATATACCGGAATCAAGTATACCGAAGGAACGCAAAGTTCATGCAGCGCTTAATCCGAAAAACTGTATTCGTGAATGTCGCGACAATCCTGATCATCCACTAACGACACCGATCGTGCCGGGTATGGACGTGACGGAATCGCGTGGCGATGATGTCAGAGTGATGTTCAAGAAATTGCCGCGATTCATTGGTCAAATCTTTTTGCGGGGCTATGTTCCCGATCCGACCATTAGTTGTTGCGCAATTGGCGATGCTACTTGTGACTTGGCGCCACTGCAGGTTGGTCAGTTTGAAGCTGACAGCCGACTCGACGCTGTTCTGACGGAGCAGATTTGGGCAGAAAAAGGTGGCGGCGGGACTGGACAGGAAAGTTACGAACTTGCGGCTTACTATTATGCCAATAAAGTAATGCTCGATTGTCTGGCGCGCGGCAAGAAGGGCTATTTCTTCTTTACGGCTGATGAATCGCCATATCCGAAACTTAGCAAGGCTGAAGTCAAACGCATTATTGGCGATACACTGCAGTCGGACGTGCCGACAGCGGAAGTCTTTGCTGATTTGCAGAAAAAGTTCGAAACCTATTTGATCTACATCAAGAAGCCTTGGGCTCAGCGCAAGAAATCGGTTGATGCCGAAATTGAGCAGCGAGTGAAGAAGGCCGGCGGCATGTATGATGGCGTGGACGTTCGTTTCTCGTTGTTGTGGCATGACCGCAATGATTTGGATATCCATGTGAGAACGCCCAGTGGCGAGCATATTTATTATTCTAATAAGCAGGCTGATGGCGGCTATCTGGATGTCGATAAGAATGTGAACGGCGAAACCACGAAGCCAGTGGAAAATGTCCGCTGGAAAAAGGGTTCAGCGCCTAAGGGCAATTATGAAGTTTGGGTGGAGCGCTATCGTTTTCATGAGCCGATTGATCTGGATTCTCCTTTCAAAGTGGAAATCTGTATTGGTAATCAGGTTGAAAGTTACGAGGGTGTCATTCCTGCTGGCAGAACTCACGGCGATAGTCGGGTGACTGTTGGGGAGTATCATTACGATCCCAATCAGATGGCGCCGGCTGAAACCGAAGCTGATGATCAGTATGCAGCTTATCAGGATCATGTGGTTATTGGCGAATGGGCCAAATTGTTGCCGGAAGAGAACATTCTCGTGATTAAGGATCCCAAAGCAATCATTGATACGATGTTGGGAGTCCTGGCACTTAAGGGTGGCACGCGGACCTTGGAGCAATTTTTGATCGAACTTAAAGAGGACGATCAGACTGATGAACGCATCGCCGATGTGTCGGAAGCACTTAAGCTACTGGCGCAATCTTGCTCGCAGACCAAGGTTGGGGTGACTGCCGTCAAGCGGTCAGGTACGCTCAAGAAACGTGGCAGTGGTAAGTTGATCAATCTCGACTAAATTATAAAGAAGTACCTTTTCGGACCAAACTCTCGTAGTTTGGTCTTTTTTTCTGCTTAAATTTACCCTTGACGCGAGGCGATTAATGTGGTAAGGTTTTGGATTGAACTTTGACAATTATGATTATTTTAAAATCAAACCAAAAAGGACGAAATAATGATTATTGCAACCTTACCGCCAGTCTATCAGGAAGAATTAAGTGAGCAAATTGCCAGCCATCCGCGAGTTGATGTGTTGCGTTATAATACTGGTATGGATAGTTATTTTGATCCGGATGAGACCCTGGTATTGCTGAAACAACTTACTGAAAGATTTGGTAAGAAACTTTGGCTGGATTTGAAGGGTCGGCAATTGCGCATTAAGGAATGGGTGACGCCTGGCTATAGTGAAATCGTTCTCAATCATGCGATTGAGGTGACGGGCCCAGCCCGAGTTCATTTCCGTGGTAGCGGTTGGACCAATCTCAAATATGCTGATGGCAATCGGATCTTCGTTGATCCATTGCCGCCCCAAGCTTTGGGCAAGGGACAATCAGTCAATGTAGTTGGTGCCGATGTTAAGATCACTGGCTATCTAACCGACCTTGATCGCGAGTATATCGAGTTAGCTAAACCTTGTGGTGTCGGCGGATTTTTGTTGTCTTTTGTCGAACGTGTATCCGATATTTCCGAGGTAATGAGTATTTGGGGTGACGATAAAGAATCCATGCCCGACCTCATTTTGAAAATTGAGTCAGCGCGAGGCTTAGAGTTTATTCGAAATTTTTCAGTCGAGCCTTTTGCTTCTGCATCTAATCTAGTGACTCCAATGTTGGCTCGTGATGATCTCTTCAATGAGCTAGGTAGCGGTCCCTTAGTTTTGTCGGCCGCTACTGAGTTGATTCAGGGATATCCTGAAGCCATTACTGCTTCGCGTTTGTGGTCGGGCCTGGAAAGAACCGGCGAGGCGACGGTTGCAGATTTTGCTGATTGGCATTTATTGCATCAGCAAGGCTACAAGAATTTCATGCTGTCTGATGGTCTCTGTTTGCGGCAGTTTACTGCCGCCATGGAAGCCATTGAAGAATATTATCAAGCTTATCCTGAGAAGGAGTAACCTTGTGTCTAAAACAAGTTATATTGTTGGCGGTCTTGGTTTCGGTGACGAAGGCAAGGGCCGTCTGGTTGATTATTTGGTCCGTCGCTTCGGTCTTGATAAAGTTGTTCGCTATAATGGCGGACCGCAGGCTGCGCATCATGTTGTTACACCGGAAGGTTTGCAACATTGTTGTGCTCAAGTGGGAGCCGGTAGCTTAGTGCCGGGAGTGAAGACCTATTTGTCGCGACATATGCTTGTTAATCCCTTGCAGTTAGAAACCGAAATTGAGGTTTTGAGCGCGAAGGGGATTAATGATATGTGGGAGCGCATTTTCATTGATGAAAATTGTTTCATTGTCACTCCATTCCATCGGTTAATGAATCAAATCAGAGAGCTATTGCGTGGCGCTAATCGCCATGGCAGTTGTGGTAAAGGAGTTGGTGAAGCCGCTATTGATGTTGCCACTTACGGTAATAGTTTGATGTTGCAAATGAAGGATTTGACTGATCCCGATTGGTTGTGGCAAAAATTAACCGCCATTAAGCAGCAAAAAATTGCCTTGGCAAAAGAATTAACTAAGGTAATAGGGCCGACGCTGGAGGTGCGATTGCGCATCCAAGAATTATATAATTATGATTTGGATTTGTTGATTGAAAATTATATTTATCTTGGACGGTTTTTTCATATTTTGTCGTACCAGCAGTTTCAGAAAGAAATTGCCCTTGGCAATGCCGTCTTCGAAGGCGCTCAAGGTATGCTATTGCATCGTGACTTAGGTTTTGTGCCACATGTCACACAATCCGATACTAGTTTCACTAATGCCGAAAACTTATTGGCTGAAGCAGAATTCTCCGGCGAGGTGAAACGGTTGGCGGTTATTCGCGGTTACTATACTCGCCATGGCGCTGGTCCGTTCGTTACTGAAGATGCGGCAATGTCGCAATATGTTGCCGGCTGTCATAATGAATCTAATAAGTGGCAGGGTGAGTTTCGTTTGGGATGGTTTGATTTGCTGATGGCTCGTTACGCGCTCGAACATCTGGGTGCGGTCGACGGGATAGCAATTACTAATCTTGATCGAATGACTGATTGTCCAGCGATTAAAGTTGCTATGGCTTATCAGCATTATGAGGATCCAGCAGTAAGTCCGCTAGTGCGCGGTTGGGGTTTGGTGCAAGGTTTGCGTCCCTCCAAGAGTGCACCGGTACAAAGTGTGCCACACGCCCTAAGTCGTTGCCGACCAGTGTATAAATCAGATCCCAGTTGGCGGATTACTGACGAATCTGGATTTAAGCCAAATTCACCATACCTGAAGTTTCTCGCCGAGCAGCTAAAAGTTCCGGTAGTTGCTACCGCTTTTGGTCCAACGGCCACAGACACCATTTGTCTGTGGAATTAATCGGTTTCAACCAAAGGATAGGTCATGATCAAAGAAAAAATCGCTCAATTTATTAGACGGTTTAATCTGCCGGTCTATATTGTTCGGGATTACCATCGTTATCTGAGTTATGAGGTTTTCTGTAACGCTAATGGAACTAACCAGATTTTTCAGCATTGCCAAACGGGTGGTCCTTACATCTTCGGCTTTTATCTTTCGGTGAAAAGAGCTAAGAAAGCTCTAGAAAAAGCCAATGAGTGCTGGTATGCCGAAAACGAATATGATTTGTCTTCAATTACCGTCAAGGGAATGGACATTACTGTATGTTCTGAGTCTGAGTAATTTGAACCTTTAGCCACCTTCGTAATAATGGTGGCTTTTTTATTTAAATTTAAACAAATATGACGCCAACTCGAGTCAATAATTATCAAGTATAATTGACAAATATATGGTTCTATGATATACTTAGGACTTAAAGTAATGTGAGTCAAGTACCGGCAAGATTGCTGAGTAACCAAATCTCATCTCATTTAGTTCCATTTTAGGAAATCTCAATTTAGACATTTCTTAAGTGTAAGTTAATTTTTTTAGCTGTGATGGAAATTTATGAAGGACCTGTGGTCCGCCTGCTTTAAAGCTAAAAAATTAAAACTACAACTTATGTCTACAAGAAGTTTCGGCCGAAGCTCTAGCTTTGGCAAGTCTTCTGGTCGCCGGCGTGCTGCGCCGAGCGGTCAATCTGCTAAATCGGCGGCTCGCTTCGGCGGACGTCCTACTGGTGGCCGGTCAAATTCCGGTCGCAGCAATAATCGCTTCACTGATCAAAAAATCAATCCAGCTTTATTTGTTTCTAAAGCCGGTCCGATCGTCAAAGAAAAGCCTTACGTTTCCAAAAACGCTTTCGCCGACTTTGCTATCGATGAGCAATTGAAAAGAAATGTCAGTGCTAAGGGTTATATCACTCCAACGCCAATTCAAGATGAAGCCATTCCGGCCGTCTTAGAAGGAATCGATGTAGTGGGTATCGCTAATACCGGTACCGGTAAAACCGCCGCCTTCTTATTGCCGTTACTAGATAAGATTATCAAGAATCCGAAAGAAAATATTTTAATAATTGTCCCGACTCGCGAACTAGCGACACAGATTAATCAAGAATTAATCGAGTTCAAGGGCAAGTTACGAATTTTCTCCGTTTGCTGTGTTGGTGGAACTTCCATCGGCCGCCAAATTTCTGATTTATATCGCCAGCATAATATTGTTATCGGTACTCCAGGACGTTTGAAAGATTTAATCGAACGCGGCATGATCAAGCCAGCAAGATTCTCAACTATCGTCCTCGACGAAGCTGATCGTATGCTTGATATGGGCTTTGTGGCTGACATGCGTTTCATTATGGGACTCATGCCAAAAGAAAGACAAACTTTGTTTTTCTCCGCTACCGTTAATCGTGAGATTGATAAGTTAGTTCAAGAATTTTTAAATAATCCAGTTACAATTTCCGTTAAGACCGGTACTACCTCTAAGAATGTCGAACAAGATGTTGTTAGGATCCGCCATGAGAGCGAAAAGTTAGATGTCTTACATGAGATGTTGTCACAACCGGAATTTTCTAAAGTGCTTATTTTCGGCCGAACAAAATTCGGTGTCGAAAAATTGTCATACGCTTTGGTACAGCGCGGGTTTAAAGCCGACGCCATCCACGGCAACAAGAATCAGAATAAACGCCAATTAGCTTTGAATTTATTCAAGACCAACAAGACTAATATCTTGGTCGCGACTGATGTCGCCGCTAGAGGTTTGGACATTCCTAATGTTACTCACGTCATTAACTATGATGTGCCAGCGACTTATGAGGATTACGTCCATCGTATCGGCCGTACCGGCCGTGCTGATCAACTTGGCAAAGCTTTTACTTTTATTAGCTAATATATTTTAAAACATCCGCCACGGCGGATGTTTTTTTGTTAATTAAAAAAGCCGGCAATAGTTGTTGCCGGCGTAGCTATCTAATTCTATTTGTCGCGTACTTGAAGCTCTTTGTTAGCGTGCCAGAAATGCTCGAGCGAACCTTTATGTCGATTCCACCAGGCCACTTCACTGACTGGCTCAATAAATTCGGGCCAGATAAAGGGGATATGAATTGAACTTAAGGCGATACCGATGATATCTGTACTATCGGCACGTATACGAATTAAGTGGTCTCCCGAGAATTTCTTTTCATATAACTTCATAATTATGCGAATGGACACGTCCTCGTAATGCGGAGCTGGAGCCAATTGGATAGAATAGTCCAATCCGGATTTAACGTCTGATTCTAATTCTGTCCAAACTTCGCTGGCTTGCTCAAATAGTTTAACCCAGAGGAATCTAGTGTCAGGATTAACAAAATGCATTTCATAACAAAGTTCATAGAGACGAAGAGCCTCGGGAAGATTTAAGAGTCTCGGGCCGAGGCGATGGCGAATGCGCCAGTTGCCTAGTCCATACTCGCGGTCATAACCGGCCAAGCGTTCTTCTTTGGCCTCGCCATACCAGCCAGGGCGGGCGATCGTTTTCCAGTCTGATTTCTTAAGCATACCATTCTCCTTTTGTTTGATGGCCAAAATTTACTTAACACTATATTTTAGGGTAGGGTCGCCCACTGGGCTCACTTGGTGGTGCCGGGATGAAGTCGGGTGGTATTTCCGATAACATCTCTGATAACATCCAGGCAGCCAAATCTAGAACCTCTTCGTCTGACAAACCGCCAGTGTTCTTAATTAATGTTGTTAGCCATGGAATTTTCTCAACACTTTCTTTTCCAAACTTCCATTTCCAATCTTTACATCGTGCTCCATGGGAACAAACCATTTGTGCAAATTTACGCCAAGCGTTGTCTGTATTTTTAAACTCTTCCGGGCATACCTTCACTAGCTCTTGCTGATTAGAAATGCCACCATAAACACCGCAGGAATCATATGGAGTACCTGAAAACAGTATATTTTCTGGCATATCATTTCTCCTATTTGTCAAAGTACCTATATATTTATAACTCGGGAACATCCCAAGCTAGTAATCCAGTATAACGTGTTATCCCCAGTTTGTCAACATTTGTCCAACAACTGTTGACAACTTGTTGACAACGGGGTAAACTTTAGTCATATGGCCATCCAGCAGACACTCAAAAAAATTGGGTTAAACGACAAGGAGATCAAGGTTTATTTAACTTTGCTTAAAAACGGTTCTACTAAACCGTCTGTTTTGGCGAGTATTACTAAGTTAAATCGAGCGACTTTATATCACGTGGCGCAAGGATTGATATCTAAGGGCATCATTTCCGAAGATCTTAGTGGCAAGTCATTAATTTTTGCACCATTACCACCGACTGAACTAGATAAGATATTGGCTCCAGTCAAAAGAGAGTTAAAAGAAAAGGAAGGTCTGATTAAGGAGGCGATTAATGAGTTGAGTTTAATTGCCAGTGATAAACAATACCCAGTACCCAAAATTCGTTTTATTGAGGAAAATAATTTGGAAAAGTTTTTATTTGCCAATCTAGAGAAGTGGCAAGATGAAATTCTAAAAGCAGACGGTATTTGGTGGGGTTATCAGGATCATACCTTTATTGATAACTTTGAAAAATGGCTGGATCAGACTTGGAAAACATCGCAAAGTAAAGAAAAGAACTATCGGGCGCAGGTGTTTATTAATGCTACCGAAGCGGAAAAGAAGTTACAGCGCAAATATGCCAATCCGAAGCGCCAGGTTAAGTATCTAGACGGCACGAATTTTACTGCCAACACTTGGGTGTGCGGCGATTATTTGATTATGATTATGACCCAGCATCATCCGTATTACTTAATAGAAATACACGACCAGTTGTTAGCGCAGAATACTAAAGAAGTATTTAAACGCTTGTGGCAAGTTGAAACTAACTAAATGTACCATTAAAACATCCGTCACGACGGATGTTTTTGAGCTAATATTGATTTAAATGTTGTAATATAAATACACATTGAACAAAACACCAGCCTAGTTTATAATAGAGAGCAGCAGATTATTATCATTAATCACGATTATGAATAAAATATATTACAAAATTTGCTTGGCTTTTGTCATTTTAACGCTAATTACCCCAATGATGGTTAAGGCTCAGTCTGATGGTACTGATAATACCGTACCCTTTAATCAACTGAGTTCTAGTACCGCCACTTTAGGCGGAATCACGACTGCGACAGCGCCGACCCTAGATCAGGATTATACTTTTAAAGCTAAAGTACTTAAAGTATTGGAAGAGCGTCAAGTCAAGCGTGATGATGGCTCCACCGCGACGCAACAGAATTTGCTCTTAATAGGAACCAATGGCCGCTACAGGGATCAGCAAATTACTTCTATTGGGATCGGTGATTTTGATGTGGTTTCGATGGGTGCTTATCGAGAGGGCGATTCTGTCTATGTTGATTTGATCACTAATGATCGTGGTGAAAATAGTTTTATGGTAACTGATTATGTACGCACCGGTTGGGTTTATTTATTGTTTGCGCTTTTTGTGTTGGCGACAATTATTATAGGTGGGCGTAAAGGCTTGCAGTCGCTTTTAAGTTTAGCTGTAAGCTTTGCGGTGATTATCTTTGTGATCATTCCTCAGTTGTTGCATGGCTCTGATCCGTTAGTGGTTGCCGTGCTAGGGTCACTAGTAGTAATGGGTATTATTATCTATTTCACTGATGGCTTTAATAAAAAATCGCACTTAGCAGTATTAACGGTATTTATTTCTTTGTTTTTAACTTTATTATTGGCATACGTATTTACCTGGCTAACGCGGTTATCGGGATTTTCTTCGGAAGAGGCCACCTTACTGATTGGAACTAGCGCTGGCAAGATAAATTTTCAGGGATTATTGCTGGCGGGAATTTTGATCGGTGCGGTCGGAGTACTTGATGATATTATTTTGGGACAAATCGAAGCGGTAGCGCAAATTAAAATTGCTAATCCAGATTTATCGGTCGGTCAGGTTTATAAAATGGCGATTGCGGTTGGCCGCACTCACTTAGGGGCGATTATTAATACTTTGTTTTTAACCTATACTGGTGCTTCTTTGCCGTTACTAATGTTATTTTATTTAAGCCCGTCTGGTCCAGTTGATTTTTTTCAAGTCATCAACAATGATTCGATTACGACAGAAATTGTGCGAACGTTAGTGGGTAGTATTGGACTGATGTTGTCGATGCCGATTGCGACCTATCTAGCGAGTCGATTTATCAAAAAGTAAAGATAAAACTCCGTCTTCATTAGGCGGAGTTTTTTTAATTATCGCATTTTTAATGATGGCGACTAATGGTTTAGTTTGATATAATTATGATAGAATATATATCTATGTCTACTAAGCTATTAGGATTATCGAGTCAGGAAGCGCGGCGTCGCTTGTTGCTTGATGGCTATAACGAACTACCAGCCGATCGTGGTCGTAATTTTTTTTCGACTATTTTAAACGTTCTTAAAGAACCGATGCTATTACTACTAGTAGTTAGTAGTATTATTTATTTTGTTTTTGGAGAATTACGCGATGCACTTTTTCTGTGCTTTTCGGTCTTGATTGTGGTCGGTATTACCTTTTATCAAGAACAAAAAACCGAGCAGGCCTTACAAGCGTTGAAAGAATTATCAAACCCCAAATCGCTTGTTATTAGAGATGGTCAAAAAGTTTCACTCGCCAGTCGTGAATTAGTCAAAGGCGATCTATTGGTTTTAAATGAAGGCGATCAAGTAACGGCAGATGGTGTGGTTTTGGAAGTGACCAGTTTAATGGTTGACGAATCGCTGCTAACAGGTGAATCGTTGGCCGTAAGAAAATCCGTTTGGAATGGTCGCACTAAATTAGTACAACCCGGTGGTGAAGATGCGCCGTTTGTTTTTTCGGGCACGATGGTTAATCGTGGTCGTGCTTTGGTTCAGGTGACTGCCACCGGCAGTAATACCCAATTGGGAAAGATCGGTAAGTCACTACAAGCAATTAATGAGGAAAACACGTTATTGCAAAAGGAGATGGCCAAAATCATTAAAATTTTTGCCATCTTTGGATTAGTTGCTTCTGTTTTGGTGGTTATTGGTTATGGCTTAACGCGAGGCGATTGGGTTAAGGGTGCCTTAGCTGGCTTAACTTTGGGGATGTCAGCGATGCCAGAGGAATTTGCAGTTGTCTTAATTATTTTTTTGACTTTAGGCGCTTGGCGCATGTCAAAAATTAAAGTCTTAACGCGACGTCCCGCCACGATTGAAACCTTGGGTGCGGCTACTGTTTTGTGTGTTGATAAAACAGGGACTATTACTGCTAATAAAATGGAGTTAGCAGAGGCATTAATCGATAAAAAGATATATCTAACTGCTGAACTGGATCAACAGCGGTTAGACAAACCATATTTAAATTTAATCGAGCATTCATTTTTGGCCTGTCCGCAGGAGAGTTTTGATCCGATTGAACGGGAGATTCGCCAGCAAGCAGAGTTAGCTTCGATTAGTCACGATCATTATTTTGATGATTGGAAATTGTTGCAAGAATATCCACTGAGTAAGTCGCTTCTGGTCTTTGGTAACCTTTGGCAAAATAACAAAACTGGCCAGCGAGAAATCTACGCTAAAGGCGCTCCGGAAGATATTATGAGTTTATGTACCTTGAAGCCAAAACAAAAAACCGAGTTGATCCAAAAAATTACAGAAATGTCCGAACGTGGCTTGCGTCTTTTGGCAGTGGCTCGAGCTGATGTTAATGATAAAAAGATTCCGAAAACTGTTGCAAAGATTGAATTTGAATTCGCTGGTATAATTGGTTTTGCTGATCCAATTCGACCAACGGTCGCGAAGTCATTACAAGAGTGCTATCGGGCCGGTATTAAGGTGATTATGATTACTGGTGATTATCCGGGAACTGCGCAGTTCATTGCAAGGGAAATTGGTTTAAAAAATAGTCAGCAGTATATTACCGGTTTAGAGTTGCGCGATCTAACTGAAGAACAGTTACGTGAGCGTCTGAAAACCGTCAATATTTTTGCCAGAATTATTCCCGAGCAAAAATTAATGATTGTCTCGGCACTTAAGGCGAATGGGGAGATCGTGGCCATGACTGGCGATGGCGTTAATGATGCGCCAGCACTTAAAGCCGCCCATATTGGTATTGCCATGGGTGAGCACGGCACGGATGTGGCCCGTGCTGCCGCGGATCTAGTTTTATTAAACGATGATTTTTCCTCGATTGTTGCTGCTATTAGATCGGGTCGCAAGATTTTTGAAAATTTACGGAAGGCGATCGCCTTTATTACCGCCATCCATATTCCGATTGCCGGTATTTCGTTGTTGCCAGTTATTTTTAATTGGCCGTTAGTGCTCTATCCGGCTCATGTCGCTTTTTTGGAATTAATTATTGATCCTGCTTGTTCGACGGTGTTTGAAATGGAAAAGGAAGAAAAAGATATTATGGACCGACCACCCCGTAATTTAAAAGTATCATTACTCGATCGTCGTTTATTGGTCCTAAGTATTTTGCAGGGCTTAAGTATTTTGGTCATGTCCTTCATTGTTTATCTGTCAGCCTTAAATCTTGGTTTTGCTGAGGGAGAAATTCGCGCTCTAACTTTCAGTGCTATCGTCTTTGGCAATCTAATGTTAATTATTACTAATCTGTCACATTATCGTCATTTCTTTAGTATCATTGCCGATTGGAACAAGGCGTTACTAGTAATTTTATTGCTGACTGTTACTTTCTTGTTGCTGATTTTATACGTGCCATTTTTCCGTTCATTATTTTATTTTTCCTATATTAGTCCACTGAAATTACTATTAATAGTTTTGGCAGGTGGACTCAGTATTGTCTGGTTTGAGGGTTTTAAAATTATTAGCATGAAACGAGATACAATTTAATAAATTTGTAAAATAAAGAGCCGTCCCAAACCAGTTAAGTTAACTGGTTTGGGACGGCCTTGTTGTGCGTTTAAAGAATCGGTGTTCGGACGAAGTCGCGGAGGGCGGTGAGTCGTGAGCAGAATTCTGCTTCTGTAAGGACAGTTAGCGTTGGATTAGAATTGCCGATAGTGTGGATCAGCGGTGCTTCTCCAGTGGCGAGTAGTGCGCGTCGGAAGCTATCATTTTGCGCCAGCGCGAGAAAGGCGCGGTTCAGTAGTTTCTGATATTCCGGACCAGTGCGTTCAAACTCCTGTCCTTGCCACCACAACTTCTGCACGCTCTGCCAATTGGCATTCAGTTTACGGCCGCGTCGTTTGGCGTCGCGTCCGACCAGTTGGCAGATTTCAATTTGCTCGGAAATATCCGGTGTCTTGAAAGCTTGTACTAGCCCTTCCATTGAGCGGCAGAGTACGCCGTCGAAAATAAATTCGCGAGCCTCGAAGTTACTGAGGTCCCCGGCGGGAAATCCAGACTCCGATCCGATATCTAGTGGCTGCATGTCTTTGGTCTCCTCAATGGTTAGTCTTTGAAGATTATCGATTTCCAGTGGTTGGGGATTTGTCCTGCATTCGTTTCAATCGTTCGGCCACACACTCCACATTTGATGGTGAGTGGACCGACGTCATTGTCGATGATGTCTTCACAATGAACCGCCAACTTGCTCTTGCAATGCGGGCAGGTTACTTCGATGAAATCGTTGTTTTCGATTACTCTCATGGCTGACTCCTTGTGGTTGGTTAACGGTTTAAGGTTCGACTAATAGCAAACTATATCATATTTATTAATAAATGTCAATACTAATTGGTAATGTGTACATACATATGGCGGTTTTTCCAAAAGTATGGCAAAATCAGCTACTATGTGTACGAAACTACCTCAGGATGCTCTCGAAGAAAGGTTGAGATGGGTGCTTCCAATTATGAATAAGGAAATTAAGCTTAAT
>CAISTG010000036.1 GCA_903888345.1 Candidatus Buchananbacteria bacterium
ATTGGCCGTACCATTGAGTCCAATAGTACAAGAAGTTAATTGCCCAATGGGCACATTGAGCGTCAGTGTTCCCTTAGTGTAACCAGAAAAAAATTGCGTCGAGCTGGCAGCGACTGCGGCTGAGGCGATGGCGGGGAGACCTAAAACAATAGTAGTAGCAGCCAGTAACAATAACTTGAAAGAGTGCTTCATAGGCTATTGCTGGATATTAATTTTATAAACATAACCATTATCTTTGCTAATCAAAAATACATCATTGGGAGAATTAGTTGAAAAGTATAAACTACTGATGTTGGTGATATTGTTGGGTGTAGCAACTAACGCAGTAGTGCCATTAATTAAGTTGACGGCGTAGACGCTATCGGCAATGCCACTCATCAGGTTGTTGCGGTCTAATCCGGCACCATTTGGCATACTTTGTGGGACGATGCATAAAGCAAAGTTATTGCTCGCAAAAGTGCACTTGTCGGCCCAAGTTTCTAAGGCAATTTTTTGGCGATTACTGCCAGTGGTTTCGCCATAGGCATCAGAAATCCAGAGAGCCGGCTTATAGTTATTATTGGGATCATAAACACTATAGAGCATTCGATTGCCACTAGGTGACCAAATGCCTTTAAAATCGCGCCCTTCAACTATCATTGATTTGAAGTTTTCATTGTTTTGACCAATAAAATAAACCTGGGAGCGTGAAGCATCTAATCCTTCGACATAAGTAGCAACTACTTGGTTATTGGGTGACCAGTTAGTGTTAACTTTGTAAGCATTTTCTCCAAGTTGCTCAATAATTTTTGCTTGGGTGCCATCATAATTGGCAGCGACCAAAAAGCGATTTTCAACGTCGAGGCCAATATTTTTAAAAGCAATTTGGTTGCCCGTATCAGAAAAAGAAAAATTTTGCCAGTGCGCTGGCAGGGTGTATTGTTTATTATTCGATAAATCATAAACAATGTTGGAGCCATCAGGATAATTGAGAATAACTTTAGCGCAACTACTATCGAAAGTTGCATTACTTAAATTATAAAAAGTCTTGTCGACGATTACTTGATTATTACCAGCAGCATCTACTTTGTAGAGTTTTCCGTCATTGGGATTATAGTAGCAAAGTTGGCCGCTTTTGCTCATGGAGGCAAAGTTAGCGGGGTTATTAATTAAGAGGTTAGCGTCGATACCTTTGGAAGGAGATGTGCCGGGTGAAGGATTTAAGTCGGTTGGTATGTTGCCAACGCCGGCTCCAGTTAAGCCACCAATAATACTAGCTGTTGTGGTTCGAGAACCAGCACTGCCGGCTCCAGTTAGGCCACCAATTGTGCTGGTGACAGTTGGTGTGGCAGTGGTTGAAGGGCCGATCAGTGGTCGCCAGAAAAACCAGTAAATAAAAAAACCAAACAGGAAGATCGAGGCGATAAATAAAATGATTACACCGATTCTTTGCCAGTCAAATTTCATATGATAACTATTATGGTTGTTTGATTAAAGTCAGGTGACAGTTAATGCTTATTTAATTGGAACAGGGTTAGTGACTTCCGGAGCGGCAGATTCTGCGGGAGCTGTCTGGGCAGCGGCATCAGTCGTGGCTGGTGGTTTAGCGCCACTAGCATTAACAGCACATTTGCCGGCGCCCCAGTCTCGTAGTAAACTGCCGGGGTTCCAATATTCATTAAGTATAGAAAAGCCTTTACTAAGGGCGTTTTTTTGTTGTAAACACTGATAATCAGCGACTACAATTAAGCCAATAATGCTCAATAATAAGGCAATAGCTAAACCAGTAACAATTATTAGTATGGTTACCCAAGTTGCAGGACTAGCCAGGGCACTCACCGCTATTTTTTTGGCTTCTTTTTTAAGGAGTTCTTCGCCGAGGTCTTTGGCGGCAGTGACCTCAGTTGGTTTATTATTTTTCTCTTGGCTCTGTTTTAAATTCAGTGAATTTGCCTGAGTGGTTTCATCGGGAGTCGCTGTCGGTAGCGGAGGAGGCGGTGGTGCGCCACGTAGTGATTGATTGAGTTCTCGATTGACCTGTTGATTAGCTGTTGCGGCAACTCCACGACCAACTAGTCCGCCCAAAGTTTTTCCGATAGTTCCACCAATTTTACCCAAAGTGGAACCGCCATAATTGTCGAGGCGCTCACCCTTGGCATTAAAGATGTTTTTTCCGTTTCTAATTGAGGTGCGTCTAATTAATTCTTCTCGATATTGCTTATCATTTAAGCTTTTTTTGGCGCGAGCTAAATTTATTTCTGCTTCCATCGATGGCTCATCAGGAATTGGTGGTGGCTCAATGGTCGCACTACTGGAGTCGAGTTTTTCTGACGGATTTTGAACCATAAAAATAATAACCTTAACAGTTAAAGTTCAACTAATTTACTTGCCGTCGTCATTATTAAATATTGACACCAGTAGAGTTAAATTAGCACCTGGATTCCCGCCTGCGCGGGAATGACAGGAACTTTAAGATAAGGTTATTATACCATTTTTTGACTTCACGAGTAAAGTCTTTTTGGATTTTAGTTTATTGCCGATAATAATGTCAGCTAACGCTGTTTCGACTTGGTCTCGAATGATTAGATTGATGCCTCGAGCACCTTGATTTCCCTGTCTTTGGCCTGAGTTGCTTAGGGTGGCGACAATGTGTCGGGATATTTCCGGAGCGTATTTAAGGGTAATTTGTTTTTGACGTTCGACGCGTTTGGCCAGTAGTAGTAATTCCTGTTCGGTAATTTTTTCTAAGTCACTGGTACTGAGTTGTTGGTAGTAAATAATTTTGTCTAGACGATTAATGAACTCGGGCTTAAAAGTCGCTTTGATTTCTTGATTTACCTTTTGCTCAATCGCGGCACTTGGCGCTCCACCAAACCCAATGTCACTTTTGCCATTCCAATACTGGCTACCAATATTGGAGGTCATGATGACAATAGTGTTTTTGAAATCAATTTTATTGCCGGCAGCGTCAGTTAAATAGCCTTCGTCTAAAATTTGTAATAGTAAGTCAAAGATTTCGGGATTGGCTTTTTCGATTTCATCAAATAATACCAAGGAATGCGGTTGATGCTTAATTTTTTCGGTTAATTGTCCACTTTCTTTGTAGCCGACATAGCCTGCCGGTGAGCCGATTAATTTAGAGACATTGAACTTTTCGCCGAACTCGGACATATCAATGCGGACTAGATTTTTTTCCGAACCAAAGAATTCTTTAGCGAGAATTTTGGCGGTGTGAGTTTTGCCAACTCCTGATGGACCAACCAACAAAAAGGAGGCCAAAGGACGGTGGTCAGGAGTTAAGCCAGCCTTAGCACGCTTGAGGTAGTTATTGATGGTTGCCAGTGCTGTTCCTTGACCGATAATTTGGGTTTGCAGATTTTTACCGAGACGACTAATTGATTTAACTTCCGGCTTAATGAGGTCAGTAGCGGGGATTCCGGTGGCCTTAGTAATCACCTTGGCAATCTGTAAAGGAGTCACTTGTGGCAATTTCGCTTTGAGTTGCTCGTTGGTTTTGTTTTTTAGGTTAGTTGTTTTGTGGCGTAATTGTTCGAGTTGATTTTTTAGAGTAAGTGCCTCAGTAAATTTTTCTTCGGTGATTAATTGACCCAAATTTTGATTTAGTTCCTCTAGATCCTTGACTAATTCTTTGATTTTGAGTTCATTTTTTGAAAGTGGGCGATTGACTTTTAGTCCGGCGGCAGCCTCATCGATTAAGTCGATGGCTTTGTCGGGTAGAAATTTATCGTTAATATACTTTTGACTCAACTCGACGGCGGTATTAATTGTTGCTTCACTGATCCCAACCTGGTGAAAAGTTTCGAAATATTCTTTGATACCTAACAAGATTTTTTTGGCCTCAGTTGCTGTTGGTTCAGGAACGCGGACAGTTTGAAAACGGCGAGCTAAAGCGGGGTCATTTTCGATTGATTTGCGGTAATCACCAAAAGTTGTGGCACCAATAATCTTAATTTCACCCCGAGCTAAGGCCGGTTTGAGAATATTAGCGGCATCAAGCGAGCCAGAAGAAGATCCAGCGCCGACGATTTGATGAATTTCGTCAATAAAGAGAATAACATTTTTGCGTTCTTCAACTTCACTGATAATTTCACGAATGCGTGATTCAAATTCACCGCGAAAAGAAGTGCCCGCTACCATCGAAGCGAGATCAAGCGAGTAGATCTTTTTGTTTAGTAATAATTCCGGTACGTCGCCCAGTGTTATTTTTTTGGCTAAGCCTTCAATGATGGCGGTCTTTCCGACACCTGGGTCACCCAATAAGAGTGGGTTATTTTTGGTGCGGCGACAAAGAATTTCGATAATGCGATTTATTTCTTGATCGCGACCAATCACTGGGTCGATATTTTTTTGAATGGTTGAATCGGTTAAATGTCGGCCAAAGTAGTTAAGGATACTATTGGTCTCGAGGTCGGAATAATCGTCAAGTTGATCGTCCGAATTCTCTTGATCTTTAAAGGCATCAATGATCTCGGGAAATTTCGTAGATGTTTTCAGGATAATCTCCGCTTGTTTGGCGAGTTCAGTAACTGCTAGGTTGTTGGTCGCCAAGATTTTATTAATAATGACGTCGTTACTATTAATTAAGGCGAAGACTAGATGTTCGGTACCGATATACTGGTGTTTGTGTTGGTAGGCGGTTTTTGCGGCCTGTTCAATTGTTTTTTTGCTGGCAGGGGAGAATTCAGCTGGCGGTTGCTGGTCACTTAAATTGATATTTTGTCCGGTTTCGATTAAGCTGGCCAAGTCTTCTTGGTTGAGTTTAAGTGTTGTTAAAAATTGTCCACCAATGCTGCCACGCTGTTTGAGTAAAGCATAAAACAGATGTGCCGGAGTTGCCTGAAGATGACCAAAGTCTTTGGCGATTAGTAGACTATTGGTGAGGCAGTCTTTAAAGTGTTGAGAAAATTTTTTAAAAATTTGTTGTTGGTCAGTTTCGTTCATAGACAAGATTACTTTGTTGTTTGGAGTAATTTCTGTTATAATAAAAGTATATATTACTGCTGTGGATAAGTCAATTTGTAAATTTATTTGTTAAAAATATAATTTTATTAACAATTTAGGGTTGAGGGACAAATTTATGCTCTTAAAATTTAAATCCGGTAGCTTGATCACGTTAAGTCTGGTCGTTTTAGTTGTTTTTTTAATATTAATAAACGGCGCCAAAGCCTGGACGGGGCCAAATAACGATCCACCATTAGGTAATGTGGCGGCGCCATTGAGCGTTAATTGCGGTGCCGGTGAAGATCTGTTTTTAGTTTGGGATGGTACTAAATTTGTTTGTAATAATGTTTCAACGACCGTCAACTTGATTCAAAATTATTATCAATCGCAGAACATCAATCCATTGAGTGGTGATTTATTGCAGACTTTGGGTAATGGGTCTGATGCTAGCGCTTTTGATGATGGAGTGATTATTGGTACAACGGCTAAATCCTGGCTAAATGTTGGAGGGGCTTTAACTGCTGGCTGGTTACATGCTAATAGCTCGGTTGGTACTAGTAGTATCGCTGGAAACCTTAGTGTTGACGGAGCTACTAAGTTAAACACTGTGGCCGCTAGTAGCCTGATGATTGGCGATGCTGACGCTAATTGGCAGGGGTGGATCATGAATTTAGACGGGGCAAAAATTCCCGTTTGGCAGGGACAATCTAACTTTAATACTGACTTTCCCCGAGGAGCACTGAGTAATGGTGCTTACATTTTGGCTAATCAAAATAGTAATTGGGCTAATTTGACTTTCGTTTCTCTTAATAATCTGGGGCAGCAATATGAGGTAGCTTATGACGGTTCCGTCAATACGCTGTATTTCAGTGGCGAAAGCTTAGTGGTGTCTGAAGGAAGTTTTGTTGCTGGCCAAGCTGAATTTCGTGATAATGTCACTTTAAGTGGTGGTACTAATGGTAAAATTCAACAATTAAATCTTGGTGGTGGCGGGGAGTATCTTTATTCTGATCGTGATGTAAACAGCTCAAATAAATGGTCAATTAATTTAGCTACTGCTGGTGTTGATCGTTTAACGATTAATGAGGGGGGTAATGTTGGTATCGGCACTAATCTACCAACGGCTAGATTAGAGGTGGCTGGTCAAATAAAAATCACTGGTGGTAATCCTGGCGCCAATAAAGTTCTTACTTCAGATGCTGATGGTTTAGCGTCGTGGAAAGAATGGTTGGTGGGTCAAGGTGGTAATTTAACACTGGGCACCTCAACCTTGCTTGATGTCTTAAAGAGTGGTGCTGACGCTTCGGCGTTTAGTCAGGCAGTCAACATCGGAGATGTTAGCCATCCAGCCAATTTTTATGTTAATGGTGGAGAAATTAAGGCGAAATACTTACATGCGACCGATGCGATTGGTGTTAGCAGTTTTGCTGGTAAGGTTGGCGTCGGCACCATTAATCCTAATAACACTATTGAAGTGGTGGATTTAATTAATTTTGATAATACCAACAGAAATACCAAATTAGGTTATCAAGCAGGGAAGAATATGATTGCGGTAGGCGAAAACAATACAATGGTCGGCTATCAAGCGGGCTATTCGAGCGTTTCTGGCTTGAGCAGTTTAGCCAAAAATAATACCGTTATTGGTTATCAGGCGTTGTATTCCAATACCACTGGCTATGATAATGCGGCCACTGGCTATCAAGCACTTTATTTAAATACGGATGGTTTCTTCGATACGGCCACCGGTTATCAGGCTTTGTATTCTAATGTTCATGGAACCTACAATACTGGCGTCGGTAATCAGGCTCTATACTCCAATCGTTACAGTCATTATAATACCGCCTTGGGAAATCAAGCACTTTATACGACAACTGGTGAGAGAAATGTGGCAATAGGTTATAGTGCCGGTAAATACGAAACTGGCGGTAATAGTTTTTATGTTGATGATCGTGATCGCAGTAATACGTCCGGTGATAAGGCCGGTGCTTTGCTCTATGGTACCTTTGCTGATGATGCAGCGAGCCAGGCTTTGGTTGTTAATGCGAAATTAACCGTTAACGGAACTATTAAAATTATTGATGGCAATCAAGGTAGTAATAAAGTCTTGACTTCTGATGCTAATGGTCTAGCTTCCTGGCAGAATCCGGCGACGATTACTTATGCCACCCCGACTTTAGCGCAAATTTTAGCTAAAGGGGCTGACGCGAGCAGTGTTACCTCAACTGTTTCCTTGGGTGGAAATTTAAGCACCAAAGGTGTGGCAGCTACTGGTGTTGTAGTGACTGGTGGACTGACCACAACCGGCAATATCGGTGTGGGTACCGCCAATCCAGCTTATAATTTAGACGTTAATGGTAATCTAAATGTTGCTGCTGGTAAGGCCTATAAGTATAATGGTGCCAATGTTATTTTGGCGGATACCGCTAAGGTTAATTATTTTTTTGCTGGAGCGGGTAATGCGACCATGACTGGTACTGGCAATCTTGGTAGTGGCGGCAATGCGCTTTTTAGTAATACTGATGGAACCAATAATACAGCCTATGGTTTAAGCACTTTAGTGGCAAATTCCTCTGGCGCTGATAATACCGCCATTGGCAAGTTAGCCTTATATAACAATCTTGATGGAAATGATAATACCGCCATTGGTTCGTCAGCGTTGTCTGCTAATACGAGCGGCAAGGAAAATACGGCTTTGGGTAGTGACACTTTAGTTGCGAACACTTCCGGCAGTTACAATATTGCTCTTGGTTCGCTGGCACTGCAATTTTATACAGGAAATTATAATATCGCTATCGGCTATAAAGCGGCAATTCAGGCCGATGGTTTAACTAATGCCATCGCTATTGGTAAGAATGCTCGCGTTGATACTTCAAACTCGATGGTTTTAGGTGGTATTGGCAATGACAAAGTTAATGTCGGCATTGGTGTTACTAATCCTACCCAACGGTTAGTTGTGGACGGAGCGATTAAGTTAGTTGCTACTAGTACCGCTACTGACTCGCAAGGCAATAAGTATTGTAGCGCTGCTAAAGCCGGTTCGATTGTTTATGAAGATGTTGATCCGGGATCAGTAGGAACGGCCGCCCATTTTTGGGGTTGTACGCGAACCGGGACGAATACCTATCAATGGGTTAGGTTAGATTTTGTCAATTAATAAAAATGCGAAATAAATTTTTTAAAATTTCTTACGCCTTAACGATAATCGCTTTATTGCTGGTTGTCGGTGGTTTGGCAATTAATTTTTATCAGGCTCAAGCTGAGGATGTAACTTATAGCTTGGGTGGTTGGATGTGGAGTGATAATTACGGTTGGGTATCTTTAAATAGTAGTAATAGTGGTTTGGTTAATTATACTGGGAAGAGTTATCGAGTTGATGTTGCTAGCAATAATCAGTTATCTGGTTGGGGTTGGTCGTCAAATATCGGTTGGGTGTGTTTTGGCTTGACTTGTGATCAAGAAAATATCTGTAACGGCCAAGAAACTTGTAATCCTAGTGATTTTGGGACGGCAGCGCCGCCAACTGGCGCCTGGCAAGCAACCATTACTGATGGCAAACTTGATGGCTGGGCGAAGATTTTGTCACTTAAGGATGAAGGCCTGTTGCATTTAGGCATCGCCGCGAGCAATTATTCTGGTCAAGCCGGAATTGATTGTTATGATTGTACCTATAATACCTCAACTACTCCTTTACCAACTGGTGGCTGTCGTACTTGTTTTACCGACACGAAGTATAATAATGAAAACCTTCCTAATCAAGCAGTAGAATCAGTGGTTGGTGGTAGCGGTAAGATTTGCTCGGCTTGCACTGATTGTAATTTGAGTGGCATTGATAGTAAAATCGCTTGCCAAACTTGTCAAAGTTGCAAAGCTTATGGCGGCGTTGTTGATGGTTCTAATGGCGCTGTCCTGGGTTGGGGCTGGAATGGCAATCAGGCACCTAATAGTGAGGTTGGTGCTGGTTGGGTACAGTTTAATCCACTTAACGGAGAATCTGGCATTGTCTATCCTTGGCTACAAACGGTTTATGGAACGGTTTTTAGTCAGAATTCGATCAGACAAAAGGCGGCCCTTAAAATGACTAACGCCACCTATTGTATTTTGGCTCAGGGTATTTATAATTTCAAATCCGGCAGTAATTGTAGCGCTAATGTTAACTTGCAATTTCCGACCTCGACTAGCAATGGCGATGTCGCCTACAAGAACGCTTTAGGGCGCTTGGATGTGGTCGGTTTAACTTTTGAAGTCAGAAAAACCAAAGATATTAGTTATAATAAGTATGGCAATAAAATTATTACCTTACCTGGTGGCACGGTGGTCGCGACTCCGGTATTGTTAGATAATTCAGTTTATGTTTATAACGGCGATCTCACTGTTAATTCTGGCTTTTCAATTTTAAATGGCACCAAAGAAAATGAGCGCGGCAACGGTGTTATTATTGTTAATGGTGATTTACATTTAGCAGCTGACTTTGATTATGAAGCAGATAATTTCGATAATAGTAATTTAAAAAAGCTAGCTTCAGTGGCCTGGATCGTTAAGGGCGACGTGATCGTTGATCCGGCAGTTAGTAAGGTAGTGGGTGCTTTTGTTGTCTTGGGTGATGGGAGTCCTTGCCTGGAGTCTAGTGGTGCTGCTTGTTCGACTAACAATAACTATCCAATTTATCGAGAAAACGGCTATGGCT
This sequence comes from Candidatus Buchananbacteria bacterium, assembly GCA_903888345.1. Lineage (GTDB taxonomy): Bacteria > Patescibacteriota > Patescibacteriia > 2-01-FULL-39-33 > 2-01-FULL-39-33 > CAISTG01. The sequence continues at coordinate 9,626 of CAISTG010000036.1, forward strand.
TATTTGTTTCTGGTAATTCTGCTAATCCTTTGGTTGTTTCCGGCTTAATTGTGGCGAAAGCTTTTTCTTTTCAGCGCACTTATGCCGATATCAATCAGGGTGCAGAAAAAATCATTTATGACGGACGGCTTATCGCTAATCCGCCGCCCGGTTTAACTGGTTTTACTGAAAGTTTACCAATTATTAGAGATTTTGAATTTTAATATTTATATATTTTATGTTTGGCTCAAACAATTATAGTTATCTGGGAATTGACCTCGGATCATCATCAATCAAAGTTGTCGAGTTAATGAACGTCAAAGGACGTCCACGCTTAATGACTTATGGTTTTACTGAAAAGAATATATCAAATATTGGCGATACCGGATTAATTAGTGACGTTAATGAAGCTGCCTTGATTTTGCAAGATATTCTCAAAAAATCAAAAACAACCTCGACTAAAGTGGTGGCTGCTTTGCCAAATTATTCAGTTTTTACTTCAATCTTAACTTTGCCCGCCTTAAATAAGAAAGAACTCGCGGCCGCTATCAGCTGGGAGGCCAAAAAAATTATTCCTTTGCCGTTAGAAGAAATAATTTTAGATTGGAAGATTATTGAAGAATTCGAAACTGGGGGAGCGCGGGGGCAGGATTCGCCATTGCTTGATAAAAGCGTAATGCAGGACACTAACCCCTTAAAAAAGATTTTTTCTAAGCCACAAAAAAGCGTTAAAATTCTGTTGACGGGAGCGAGCAAAAGCTTGATCAAAAAGTATGTTGATATTTTTGCTAAAGCCAATTTAAATTTATTGAGTTTGGAAACTGAAAGTTTTGCTTTGATTCGCTCATTATTGGGCTCAGATAAATCAACTATTATGTTGATTGATATGGGTGCTTCGACTTCAAGCGTGACGATTGTTAAGGGTGGGATTCCGGTCTTAACGCGATCATTGGAGTTGGGCGGGCAATCAATCACCAAGGCAGTTTCTTCGGCTTTGAATGTCACCATGGAAAGAGCCGAACAGTTCAAGCAGGATTTAGCGTTAGACGCAGAAACCTCGGAGAATTCATTGCCGAAAACCGTCGAGCAGTCATTTGCTCCTATTCTTAATGAAATCAAGTATACTTTTAATTTATATAATGAGGGCAATACGGCCAAAATTGAAAAAATTGTTTTGACTGGTGGCACGGCTTTAATGGGGCATTTGACTGGTTATTTAGCTAATTACTTTAATATTAATGTCTATATTGGTGATCCCTTTAGCCGGGTAATCTTTCCGACTGATTTGAAGCCGGTTCTGGATCGAGTTGGCGCCCGTTTCGCTGTTTCTGTCGGTTTAGCGATGCGTGAAATCGAATAATTTTATGGATCCAAATTTACTGCCGCAAGGTTTGCGCGACAAAGAAGAGCAGGAATTAAAGAGGCAGCAAAGGCAGCCTCGTGGTTTTAAAATTGAATTAAATGAACCGACAGATAAGAAAAGTGCCGCCGCCGTAACCAAATCTGATCGGTCCGGAGCTAGTTGGTGGCAAAATATCTTGGGGATCGCCCCAGTTCCTGTTCTTGGCGATCAGAGCTTAACTAATCCAACAATTGATAAGACTAGTGTTAGCGACTTGGATTGGCTGACCAATAGTCATCAGAAGAAAGCACCGAAGCATCATCCAAAAACCAGCGCAAAGGTTACTAGACATAAACGAACTAAAGTAAAAAAACCGGCAAAGACTGGTTGGGTGGGACGACTTTTGGGTCAGCCACTGTCGCCAATCTTACCGATTGCTGCGGTTAATGATGATAGCTTCGAATCACTAGCCAAAACAGCTCCAGTGCCAGAAACTATTAAGGTCGCAGCTATGGCGGACCAGTCATCGACCATTAAGCCGGAGCCGAAATCTCAGCCACAGCGTACAGTATTAATTGAAACAAAACGGCCTCAACCTTCAGCTAGTGTCTCGGTTGGTTGGTGGTCAATTATTAAGGGTTTATTTGGCTGGTCTCACGTCGTTAAGCCTGATTTACAGTTTGCTATCACTAAAACTATTCCAGCACCTTCAGTGCCCGCCGCTAAGCCGACGGCGCACGCAACTAAGTCGCACTCGGGGCAAGAGACTAAAAAGCCTACTGAAGCAGTGAAATCGACAGTGAAGCCAATATATAATTTGGTGCCGAAACGCGAGCGTGGTGCCATTAATGTCAATTTGATGCCGCAAGAGCTCAAAGCGGATAGCAAATTATTAGTTACGCTGAAGTTTAATTGGTGGCTGTTTGCTATCATTTTACCGTTAGTTTTAGTAACTGGCGCGGCTGTAACTTTGCATTATTTGTCGCAAAACCTAGTTACCAGACTGAGTGCTAATGAACGCCAATTAACTGAACTAAATCAACAAATTGGTGATTTTGTAATTGAAGAGCAAGCTAATAACCATACGGCACAAAAAATAACGATAGTTAAACGATTAATGGATAACAAAATTGTTTGGAATAAGTTTTTTGCTTTGCTGGAAAAATATACTTTGGATGGCGTTTACTTCGATAGTTTAGTCGCCGATACTTCGGGAGAATTAGTGTTGCCGGGAGTTGCCGAAAATTACACTGTTTTGGCGCAGCAGATCGCTGTTTTTCGTGATGCTAGTGATTTCGTTAAAGAAGTTAAGATTTCTAGCGCGCAGCTGTACTCTGATGTCAAGGCCGGAGTGCTGGGCACTAGCTTCCAGGTGCGCTTAACGTTACAAGACAACATTTTTAAGCAAGCTAAATAATTATTAATTATGACTTTGTCGGGAAAAAACAAGTTAACTGGCTTAATAGCGTTTATTGGCAAACAACAAAAACTGTTCGCTTGGTTGGTGGCACTTGTGATTTTGGTCGCGGGTTATCTGCTGATTTTGCAGGGACCATTACGACTCTACGCCGAAAATGTGGTCGTAGAAGACAGGCTAATTGCTGAAATTAAACTGGCCACCAATAATTTAAATGATGCTCGAAATTATTCTTCACAACTTTATAAGCTATCGACCGAAGAATCGCGTTGGTTGAATTTGGTCTTGCCAGAAAAGCCCGATCCATCATCATTGATTGAGCATTTGACTTCACTTGCGCGCCGTGCGGGTTTTAATGTTGCTAGTATTACTTTAGATGAAGCTAATAATCAGGTGGAAGCGCAGGCCGCAACTACTAATGGTCAGCAGAATATTGGCAAGATTGTAGTCCGACTGAATTTGACTGGTGGTGGCTATCAAGAACTAAAGCGCTTTTTAGATTTAGCGCAGTCTTCAATTATGATGATTGACGTTACTTCAATAAATTTTGGCGGTAAAAATTCCGCTTATGATCTGGCCTTGATTGTTTATTATTATCGTAACCAATAACTATGAGTGCGGCAAAATCAAAAATTAAAAGTTCTGATTGGTTTATCATGATTATCTGTTCGCTAATGCTGGCGGTAATGGTTTTCTGGTATTTTAAAATAAACAGTCCCAGTGGGGAAGTAGCGCTTCCCGGCTCAGTAGGTTCTTTTCAAATTATTAATCATCAAGCACTAACAGAGTTAAAAGTTTTAAGACTTTGCGGTCAGTGGCCATTTACGGCGGTCGTGCGAAGTGCTGATCGAGGTAATCCGTTCGTGCCGAAGAAAGCAGGAGTCACAGAGGTCGTAACTTCTTCGACGCCTGATTGTTTGTCCTTAAGTCAATAACCTATGAATGAATCAAATTACCTGAGTAAAATAAAAGAATATCTATTGACCAATCATTTAATTGATGAGGTGAAATTTCGCGCGGCTCAAGTTAAATCGGAGCGCTCCGCTCGTGATTTGGAAGAGGTACTTTTGGATGATAAACTTTTTTCAGAGCGGGAATTTAATGATATTAAATCTAAAATTTTCAATTTGCCTGGGGTAGATTTATCAGAGCGGGAAGCTTCCACTAAGATTTTAAATTTGCTACCACAAAAAGTAGCCGATAATTATCAGGCAGTTATTTTTGAAAAGCAAGACAATAAAGTGAAGGTTGGTTTGGTTAATCCAGCGAATTTCTTGGCACATGACGCGATTGATTTTTTGGCTAAACAAAACGGTTGGCAAGTCGATTACTATGTCATTTCAGTCTACGACTTTCGTCGCTTATTCAAACAGTATGGCAGCTATAAAAAGGAATTAAGTAGTGCCTTAGAATCTGCCGAAGAAAAATTCGCTGTTAAAGACACTACCGCTGATCTGCCGGCTGGCGAACAATTTGATGAGCGTGTCAAGACTGCTCCCGTCGCCAAAATCGTTTCCGTGATTATTAGACATGCTGTGGATGGTAAGGCCTCTGATATTCATATTGAACCGGGACGAACCGAAAGCCGTGTTCGTTATCGTGTTGATGGAGTTTTGCATACCTCATTGAATTTACCTACTTATTTGCACAATACGGTCGTGTCTCGTATTAAGGTTATGGCAAATTTGCGCTTAGATGAAACGCGTTTGCCACAAGATGGACGTATTCGCTCGCAAATTGACGGCAAGAATATTGATTTACGTATTTCGGTTTTGCCCATGCTTAATTCTGAGAAGGTGGTTATTAGAGTCCTTGACACTTCGGCTGGCGTTCCTTCGCTTAAGGCTTTGGGATTTTCAGATCAGCATGTGGCTATTATAGAACGTAATATCAAAAAACCATTTGGTGTAATTCTTTTAACTGGTCCGACGGGTAGCGGGAAAACCACAACCTTATGCTCGGTTTTAACAACTTTAAAAAGTGAAGCTTCAAATATCACCACTTTGGAAGATCCAATTGAATACTATATTGATGGAGTTAATCAATCACAGGTCAACCCGGAAGTGGGTTTTACTTTCGCTGATGGTTTGCGGGCGATTTTGCGCCAAGATCCAAATATTATTATGGTGGGAGAAATCAGAGATAGTGAGACAGCGGAGTTGGTTATTCATGCTGGTTTAACTGGCCATATGGTATTTTCGACTTTGCATACCAATAACGCTTGGGGCGCTATTCCGCGTATGATTGATATGAAGGCGGAACCTTTCCTATTATCTTCAATTCTTAATTTAGTTATGGCACAGCGTTTAGTGCGTAAATTGTGTCCTGATTGTCGCCAAGAAGAAACTTTGCCACCAGCCTTATTGGAGAAGATCGCTAAAGAATTGGCTGGCGTACCACAAGAGTATTTGGAAACCTTCACAAAAAATCCGAAATTTTTTCATGGTAAGGGTTGTGCGTCCTGCAATAATACTGGCTACTCCGGTCGTGCCGTTATCGCCGAATTACTGGAGATAGAACAAGATTTGCGCGATATTATTTCCAAAGAAAATTTTGATTCGCAGGCGATTGAGGCGGCCTTTAAAAAACAGAAATACGTCTCATTGTTGCAAGATGGTATCGTGAAGGCGATGTCTGGTTTGACTTCCATTGACGAAATTATGCGCGTCATGCAAACTTAATCTAGCGAGCGCTGATTTCTTGTCGGTCTGTTCCGACCCACTAATAAATAATTATTTAATAACTTAGTTGTATGCCAAAAAACAAACAGATTAATATCTTAATTGTGGAGGACGATGTATTTTTAGCGGATTTGTATAAAACCAAGTTTACTTTGGAAGGATTTAAAGTAATTACCGCCTATGATGGTGAAAAGGGCTTGGAAGCTGCCAAGAAAAATTTGCCGGATATTGTACTATTGGACTTGGTCTTACCAAAACTCAGTGGTTTCGATGTTCTCAAAGGCATTAAGGCTGATCCGGCTACCAAGAATATTCCGGTAATTTTGTTGACTAATTTGAGCCAAAAGTCTGATGTAGAAACCGGCATCAAATTAGGGGCGAATGACTATTTGATCAAGGCGCATTTTATGCCATCAGAAGTGGTTGAAAAAATAAAAAAACTTATCAATTAATTGACGGTTTATGGAAGTGAGTCAGAACGCTGTGCTGCGTGATATTTTATCAGAATTGATTAAATTGCGGGCTTCCGATGTCCATTTTTCGGTTGGTAATTATCCTACTTTGCGTATTGGTCGCGAATTACGGTCGCTGGAGCAACGAGAGTTGATTAACCAGGAATTTATGGAAAAGTTGGTTAATTTTTTGTTAACCAAAGAACAGCAGGCCAAATTATATCGAGACAAAGAAATAATTATTGCCTATGATTTTGATAAACAGCTGCGTTTTAAGGTGATTATTTTTTATCAGCGGTCCTTCTTGTCGGCGACTTTGCGGTATATTCCTCGCCAGCTTGCCACCTTAAGTGAATTGGGTGTAGCAGAAGTGATTTCCCAGTTTACTACCTTGAGTAGTGGTTTAGTAATAATTTCTGGCACTTTTGGTTCGGGGCGCTCATCCACGACGGCGGCTCTAATTGAGGAGATTAATCGCACCAAGAAAAAGTATATTTTAACAATCGAGGATCCAATTGAATATATATTTGTTAATAATTTGAGCATTATTGAACAGCGTGAAGTTGGACGTGACACCAATTCTTTCGCTGATGCCCTGAAGTATTTTCAGGAAGAAGATGGTGATGTGCTTTATCTAGAACAGATGTCGCCGTCAGAAATTATACCCTCAGTATTAGAGATTGCCAGTAATTCTTTGGTGGTGACTTCGATGGCCGCAGATACGGCTACGAAAACAATTGCTGCGATTATCGATAGTTTCACCAGTTTTGATCAAGAACGAGTTAAGGATTTGTTGGCGAGTTCGTTGCGGGCGGTTGTTTGTCAAAAAATGATACCGCGGGCGGGCGGAGGAGTAAAAGTCATATGTGAAGTCTTATTGGCAAATAATTCTGTTAAATCCATAATTTCGAGTGGCAATATCAATCAATTGGAGGGCATTATCCAGACCTCGCGTCAGGAGGGAATGATTAGTTTTAACCAAGCCTTGAGTGAAGCCGTTAAAAGGGGAGAGATTAAACCGGCTGAAGCGCTGGCTCACGCTCCTAACGCGGCGGTCCTGCAAGATTTAATCCGTTAATCTTATTACCATGAGTATTTATCATTTTAAGGCGCGAGATAGTAAGGGCCAATATGTTGAGGGTGTCGTAGAGGCAATTTCGACCGAAGCTGCTGCCGAAATCGTCTCGGGTAAAAAACTGGCCATTTTGGAAATATCGTTACAGCCGTTAAGGTCACCCATTTTTTTGGCGGATTTTTTTGCTAAAAAGGTTTCTACCAAGGATTTAGTGGTTTTTTTTAGACAATTATCGGTAATGTTAGAAGCAAATTTACCTTTGGTTCGGGCTTTAAGGATCTTATCTCGACAAACCAAAAATAAGTTTTTTCAAAAGATTATCGATGGTGCCGCAGACGAAGTGGATGGAGGTAGCCTTTTGTCGGCCGCGTTAGAGATTTATCCTCGAGTTTTCACCAAATTTTATGTAAATATTATCCGCTCAGGTGAGACTTCTGGCCGTCTGTCTGAAGTCATGATTTATTTGGCTAATCAAAAGGAGAAGGATTACGACGTTGAATCAAAAGTTAAGGGGGCAATGATCTATCCCGCGTTTATTTTAGGTGCCTTAGCCGTTGTTGGTTTTATTGTTTTGACTTTTGTTATTCCGAGTATGACGGCGATGCTAGTCGAATCTGGAGTAACTTTACCACTTTTAACACGACTTTTGATTGGTTTATCAAATATTTTCAAAAATTACTGGTGGTTAATAATCTCATTGGTTTTGGCTTTTATCGTTTTCTGGAATTATTGGCTTAAAACCGAGATCGGACGCAAGTTTTTTGATGAGGCTAAGTTAAGGTTGCCAATTTTTGGCAAAGTATTTCAGAATATTTATATCGTGAGAATTTGCTTGAGTTTTGCTACCCTGATTAAGGGCGGAGTGCCAATTGCTGTTTCGCTCGGGGTAGTTAAGGACGTTGTGGATAACGTTATTTATGAACAGATCTTAGTTACGGCCACTAAAAGCGTCGGTGAGGGCAATCAGATCGCTGCGAGTCTGGCTACGAGTCACTATATTCCGACCGTGGTCACTCAAATGATTGCCGTGGGCGAGGAATCGGGAAAGTTAGAGGAAATACTAGAAAAAGTGGCTGATTTTTACTCGCGCGAAATCGATAACACAGTTAGTAACCTCTCAAGTTTGCTCGAGCCAATTATTATGATTATTTTAGGGTTGGCAGTTGGCGTCTTTGTGGCGGCCGTAATTTTGCCGATGTGGCAACTCTCTTCCTCTTTTTAGTTAAAATAAGTTGTTAAATGTGCTATAATAATAATGTCAGGCTGTGGAAAACTTTTTAAAAGGTCGAAATCAATTTTTTTACGGCTCAACATTTTATCCATTCGCGAATGGGAAAAAATTTTTATTTAAAAACTAATCAAACATTATGAATAAGAAAGGTTTTACTTTGATCGAATTATTGGTGGTTATCGCCATCATCGCCATTCTTTCTGCTGTCGCCGTCGTTTATTTAACTGACGCTCGTACTAAAGCTCAGGATGCCGCTGTTGCTTCTAATATCTCAACTGCTTCAACTCAATTAGAATTGGATAGAATTGCTTCTACCACTTTCGCCGTTAATGGCGACATTGCTTCTATCATCACCAAATTGGGCGCTTATCCTTGCGCTGCTGGTAAGACTGGTTGGACAGCTATTGGTAATAGCGATTCTAGCAGTGTGGCTTTTTATGCTCAGAATTGTTCTAATTCTAGCTACTTCTGTGCTGATACCAATGGTTTTAGAGGTTCTAGCACTTTGGCCGCTCTTAACGGCGCTTGCCGCTGAAGATAGGTTGACTGTAAATTTCAAACATGAATCCGCCTCGGGTTACCGGGGCGGATTTTTTTAATGGTCGAGTTATGGTATAATATTAGTAAATATATGTTACAACGACTAAGATTTAAAATTATTTTATATTTGGCAATTTTCGCGATTTTGCTACTAGCTTTGGCATTTTGGATTTATCTGGCACGCGCGCAGAGTCGGGATTATCAGCGCTTGGCTGACTTAAAGATAACGCAAGATATACTGGCTAGTTATTATGGCAAATTTGCGACCTATCAATTGCCAAATTGTCTTGTCGGAGAAACAGTCAGTCAATGTTTGTCGACTAAAGTTGGTTCTCCGGTAATTAACAATATTATTGACCCACTTAATAATACGTCTTATAGTTACGTTATCGGTAGTTTAGCGGACTCTGATTATGAGATTAATTTTTCCTTAGAGGTGGGTATTGGTGGTTTAAGCCGAGGCAATTATGTTTTAACAAAAAATGGCATTAGACGATGATTTATCTTAACTTATTAGTAGTCTCTCTGGGCTTGGTAGTCGGCAGCTTTCTTAATGCCTTGATTTATCGAATTCATAGTGGCGAATCAATTGCGGCCGGTCGGTCAAAATGCCCACATTGTCAGCACTCTTTAACGATTAAAGATTTGGTGCCTGTTTTAAGTTTTGTTTGGTTACGCGGACATTGCCGATATTGTCGTCAAGCCATCGCCTGGCAATATCCGGTAGTTGAAGCAGTAACTGCTTTGCTATTTTGGTTGGCCTTCAGTGTCAATCTTCAACTCTATCCGACTAATTGGGAGTTAGTAGCACATTGTTTCCGAGATTTTTTGGTTCTTAGTGCTCTGGTTGTGGTGTTTGTCTATGATTTAAAGTGGATGTTGATTCCTGACAGCGTTGTTTTACCGGTGGTGGTGGTCACAGTGATTATTAATCTATTATTGGGCCAATCGCTGCTGCAATTATTGCTGAGTCTAGCTATTGGTTTTGGTTTTTTTGCTATTCAATATTATTTTTCTGGCGGTACCTGGATCGGCGGTGGTGATTTACGCCTGGGTTTGTTAATGGGAGCAGTTTTGGCTTGGCCCAATTTGTTGGTCGCGATTTTCTTGGCATATATCGTGGGAGCGACGGTCAGTGTCGGACTATTATTGACCAAGAAAGTCAATCGTAAAACTGAGGTACCTTTTGGTGTTTTTTTGGCGCCGGCCACCGTAGTCGCTTTACTGTGGGGTAGTCAATTGCTTAATTGGTATCTTTCTCTTTTATGAAACGAGGTTTTACCTTAGTTGAATTATTGGTGGCGATGGCAATTGTTAGTTTGTTGTCGACTTTTGTCGTTTTTAAATATGTCGAAAATGATCAAGTAAAACATCTAAAAAATCAAGCGGAACTTATTATTGATGGCCTGGAAAAAACGCAAAATATGGCTTTGACCGGCCAAACAACTAGTGACCGAACACCGCTAGCTTATCGTTTTCAGCTGGCGGAATGTACCACTGATTGTTCTTATCAAATAGTTGCTGTGTTTGCTGCTGATGGGCAGGACGAAGAAGTCGTTGAGAATAAAAATTTCGGTCAAGCGCTTATAACAACTAATACTGGTCAGCCCTTGTTGGCAACTTTTAATTTACCGCGGGGCCGCTTAAGTCTTAATGACAATCAGGCGGATTCGGCTTGGGCACAGATTGCTAATGAGGATAGTTTCTTTTGTGTTAAAGTAATTGCTGTTTCTGGACGCCTCGATTTGCTCAGTGGTGAATGTACTAATTTATGATGAGGGCTAAAGGTCAAAGTTTAATTGAATTGATTGTGGCAGTCGCCGTAATTCAGGTCGGCTTGTTTAGTATTTGGTCATTATTTTTGGTGAATTTTAATGCCGAAAAGGAGGCGGAATATCGTATTGTTGGTGTTAATCTAGCACGCGAAGGCATTGAAGTTATTAAGAATATTCGCGATGCTAATTGGCAAAAACGTCAGTATAATGTTATGGCGAATGAAACTCAGATCTACTCTTGGGATCAGAATTTAACGGCTGGCACGTGGAGTGTTAATTTTTCTAGTCGTGTACCTAATGCCGAAACAATGTCCGCCTTATATTTTGATAGTGCAGGATTTTTTACGACCGCCAAGACGGCTAGTACAACTCCGTATAGTCGTCAAATCAAAATTAAGAATATTTGTTGTGCGGATGCTAATAGTGACTATAAATGCGATAACACCAATTATTACCTCAGTTCAGATTACTGTGCTTCAAAGATTGGTATTAATGTGGTTAGTCAAGTGAACTGGCAAATCACTGGGCATCAACGGCAATCAATTATTGAAGATAATTTATATGATTGGCAATAACCAGTGGCGACAACAACGAGGCTTTACTTTGGCGGAAATGATTGTTACTGTCGGTGTGTTTGCTATTGCGCTTTCGATTGCTTCAGTTGTTATTTTGAGTGTGAATAAATTGCAGCAGAATACCGCTAATTTAGAAAAATTACAAAATGAAGGTCGCTACTTAATGGAAAAGATGGCCAAAGAAGTGCGTGGTCGAGCCTTGGATTATTCTCAGTTGTCTAGTGATCTTGATGGAGTCGCTAGCACTTTAGTTTTTAAACAAGATGAGTTGGGTGAGACTTTAGCTATCAGTTATTTGCCTGACGACCAAGCCATCAGGTTAACTAGCGCTCAAGACGGCAGGACCAACTCCGCTAATCTAAATTCCGAGGAGGTGCTGGTAACATCGGCTAAGTTTATTGTTAATCCGCTTCTTGATCCGGCGACAGAAAGTACACCCCTAGAGCAGCCGCGAGTAACGATTTTACTAACTCTTAAGAATCGTGATGGGCGGGCAGAATTTCAAAAACAATTAACCTTACAAACCACCATTTCCAGTAATATTTATCGCTAAATATGTTTAACGGTCAAACTGACAATCGAGGCGTAATCCTGGTCTTTACTTTATTGATTATGGCGATTTTATTATCTACCGCAATTGGTTTTTCTTATTTTATTATGAGCGACATCAATAAAGCGAAGGCGATCGATGATTCTATCATCGCTTATTACGCAGCTGATGCTGGCATGGAAGAATCTTTGTATCTTTATAAAAAAGAGCAGGTGGCACCGTCGTTAAATACCTTGAAGGCATTACGGCCAACTGGTAAAACACTTGAATTGTCGGGTGGCGCTTGGAGTATTAATGATTCGACTGATTATGAAAAAGGTTTTTTGCGGCAACGTTTGTATAATGGCCAAAGTATTAAGTTTTTTGTTTTGAATCGTAATGCGGCGCAGCAGCCGAATGAGACTCAAAGTTTATCGGTTTATTGGTTGCGCGGGGAAGCAACGACCGCTAAATTACAAGTGACCTTAACGCAACTAGTTCCGCAGCAGCAGGATGGCTCATTAGTTTATTATACGGACACCTCAGTTTTGGAGGCGGCGGATTCTGTTACCAATGCTAGTGGCCAGACCTGCTATTTATTGAAAAATTCTTCTTTACCGGGGAATCCGGTTTTAACTCAGCCGTCGGATTATGTGGCTGAATTGAAGGTGTTGGGGAGTCAACAGGACTTTGTTGACCGGATTGAAGTTAAAGCTTATAATAATTCCGAATGTAAGGATGTGGGAGTCAATGGTCTTAACGAACAAGGTATCACTAACGTGACTCTAAAGTCTCGTGGACATTATGGACGCGCTGATCAGAGTATTGTTGCTCAAATCGTGCCACAAGACCCAGTTTCGGGGTTGTTAGGATTTGTTTTGTTTTCCGAAAATGACATCACTAAGGAGTAATCATTGTCGTTAATGTATAAATATGAATCAACTTGAAGTTAAAAATAGAATCGATAGCATCAAAAAGCAAATGAAAGAAATTGACTATGCTTATTATGTTTTAGATAAGCCACTCGTTTCTGACGCGGTGCGTGATAGCTTGAAAGACGAACTAGAAGAGTTAGAGGGGCAGTTTCCTGATTTGATTACGACTGACTCACCAACGCAGCGAATTGGTGGTAAGGCGTTGGGAAAATTTGAGAAATATAAACATCGGGTGCCTAAGTGGTCATTTGATGATTTATTCTCGTTTGCCGAAGTCGAGGAATTTGATGCCAAAGTCAAAAGATTTTTGGATTTGCCCAGCAATCAGGCAATTGAATATGTTTGTGAATTGAAAATTGATGGCCTAAATATGTCGTTTATTTATGAGGGCGGACTGCTGATTCGAGGCGTCACGCGCGGCGATGGCCAGGTGGGTGAAGTCGTTACTAATAATGTCCGTGCGATCGGCTCAGTACCATTGAAACTTAAAGATAATTTGGATATCGAGGTTGGTGGTGAAGTTTTTATGCCCAAGAAGTCTTTGATTAAATTAAATGAAGAACAGCAGAAGAAAGGCGAGGATTTATTCGCTAATCCGCGTAATGCGGCTGCTGGAACAATGCGGCAGTTAGACCCGCAAGTGGCAGCTAACCGGGACTTAGATACTTTCATGTGGACGATTTATGAGCCACTTAAGTATGGATTGAAAACCCAGCATGAAATCATGAAGAAAATGGAAGTATTAGGGTTTAAGGTTAATCCACATTATCAAATGGTTAAAAGTGTCTCTGAGACTTTGAAATATTTCAAGCATTGGCAGGAGAACCGTCAAAAGTTATCTTATGAAATTGATGGCATTGTTTTAAAGGTAAATGATCTGGAGTTGCAGGAGCGATTAGGGCGGACCGCTAAACATGTCCGTTGGGCCGCAGCTTATAAGTTTCCGGCCGAGCAAGTCACTACCGTTGTCGAAAATATTGAGGTTCAAGTTGGCCGTACTGGTGTCTTAACACCGGTAGCGCATTTGCGTGCAGTAGCGCTCGCTGGTTCGGTGGTGAAGCGAGCAACGCTTCATAATTTAGACGAGGTAAATCGTTTGGATGTGCGGGTTGGCGATACCGTAATCTTACAGAAAGCCGGTGATGTCATTCCGGATATTGTTCAGGTCTTGCCGAAAATGCGCACTGGTAAAGAGAAGAAATTTCAGATGCCGGTATTATGCCCAGTTTGTGATTCGCCAGTAAAAAAGCAGGCGGATGAGGTGGCCTATTATTGTGATAATAAGCATTGCTATGCGCAACAATTAGAACGACTAAGTCATTTTGTTTCTAAGGGCGCTTATGATATTGTTGGGTTAGGACCGAAAATTATCGAGCAATTACAAAAAGCGGATTTAGTCAAAACACCAGCCGATATTTTCTTATTGACGGAAGATGATTTGAGTCCCTTGGAACGCTTTGCCGAAAAGTCGGCTCAGAATTTAGTCGCGGCGATTGCCGAAAAAAAGAAGATCGCTTTAGCGCGGTTTATTTATGCGCTCGGAATTCGGCATGTGGGCGAGGAGACTGCGATTGCTTTAGCGGAAAATTTTTTAAGTTTAAAAAATATCCAAGCAGCTAGTTTGGAAGAATTGCAGCAAACGGAAGACATTGGCCCGCGAGTGGGGGCAAGTATTAGAGAATGGTTTGCTGATAAGCATAATCAGAAATTACTAGAAGAGTTAGCTAATAACGGTGTCAAAATTATTAATCCGGAAAAAAAGTCACCAGGCAAGTTGAAGGGTCTGACTTTTGTCTTGACCGGAGAAATGGAAAATTATTCACGCGACGAGGCAAAAGCTAAAATTCGAGAGTTAGGAGGAGATGTCTCTGGTTCCGTTAGTAAAAAAACCAGCTACGTGGTCGCCGGGGATAATCCTGGTTCGAAATATAGCAAGGCCAAGGAATTAGGAGTCAAGATTATCGCAGAAACAGAATTTAGGAAGTTAATTAATTAGACTATTGACAAAACTCGTAGTTTATTATATATATAAATTATTGTTTGTAATTTAAATTATCAACCAAAGAAGCAACTTGAACAAGGAGCCGAAAAATGAAGCGATCTAATGGATTTACTTTGATAGAGGTGGCAATAGTTGTGACGATAATTTGCATTATGGCAGCGCTACTTATTCCTAGTCTTTCTGGTCAGAGGGACGAGTATTTGAAACGTCAATCCATGGTCATTGACTTATTTAATGATCAGGAGGTGAAAGTGGAAAGTTGGATGTTTTATTGGGTAGTTGATGATATTGCCAGTGCGTGGTGCGTAAATCACAGTATTCCGGTTGATCAGCGCCAAGCCAAGACTAAAGAGCTGATTGATAGATTCAAGTATTCGGTCAATAACGCCAAGATTAAGCTCTTGCCGCTACCGACAGAAAATAACACCATCGCTGCAGGCAATTCGCAATAATCTTGCTCATTTTGAACTATCGTCCAGACTCAGGTCTGGACTTTTTTGATTTTTGAAAGGCAATTATTGTTACTTGATTTTTTGGGTGTTTTTGTGTTATACTCAAATCAAAATAGACACTAAATTATGGCAAAAATATCTCAAATTAGGCTTGCCGAAATCTTTCCGGCAGCAATTATTATCGCCACATTTCTAGTGGCGATTGGACTTTCGATGGTTAAGCCGATTTGGTCGGTTTATTTTATTATTGTGTTTTCGGTTTATTGGATCGTGCGTTTGTTTTATATGTTGATTTGGCTGTTGATTTCTTGGTATAAATATCGTCGCGATATTCGCGTTAATTGGTTTGCTGAGCTCAAGCAGTTGCCAAAAAATTATTTAGATTATTATCATGTCATTACGCTGCCCACTTACAAAGAGCCTTATGAAGTTATTGAAAGAACTTTTGAGGGTTTATTAAAATGTGAATACCCGGCCAATAAAATAATTATTGTGTTGGGCGGTGAAGAGGGTGATAAGGAAAATTTCTTGTCAATCGCTGACAGGATTCGGGAGAAATACGCGCTTCATTTTTATCACTTTATTACCACTGTTCATCCGCGCAGTCCCGATGAATTACCCGGTAAGGGCAGCAATGTCAATTACATGGAAGGCTTTTTGAAAGAATTTGTCGATGCCCAGCAATTGCCTTATGAGAATATTATTGTTTCTTGCTTTGATATCGAAACTTTGCCACATCCGCAGTATTTTGCTTGTTTGACTTATAAATATTTGACGCATCCGAATCCGACCCATGCCAGCTATCAACCATTAGTTTTGTATAACAACAACGTTTGGGAGTCTAACCCAATCATCCGAGTAGTGGCTTGTGCCACCACCTTTTGGTTATTGACGGACATGTCACGGTCTGAACGCTTACTGACTTTTTCGAGTCACGCCATGCCATTTAAAATGATTATGGACGTTGGTGGTCATGACAAAACGATTGTTTCCGAAGATAGTCGCATTTGTTTGCAGGCGATTGTTAAATATGACGGCGATTATGAGGTGGTGCCGATGTTTGTCACGGTCTCCATGGATACGGTGTATATTGGTAAATTCTGGCAGTCGCTGGGAAATCAGTATAAGCAGATGCGTCGCTGGGCTTGGGGTGTGGAACATTTCCCTTGGATGTGGGATAACTTTTTTGGTAAGCATGCCAATAAGCGCATGCCACTCTCTAAACGTTTAAAATTCCTTTGGGTTCAGGCGGAAGGTATGTATTCTTGGGCTACCGCGCCATTATTGATTTTGGTTATTGGACGTTTGCCATTGCTCTTAGCTTCCTCTGGCGATAAAGCCACAGCCTTTGTACAAAATGCGCCGATCACTTTGGAGCGCTTGATGACTGTCGGTATGTTCGGTTTAATTTTGAATGCTGTGATGTATACCTTCGTGTTGCCCGAACGGCCGAAAGATAAATCATTATTTAATTATCTGATCATGGTGGCACAGTGGGTAATTTTTCCTTTCACGATGATAATTTTTGGTTCGATCCCAGCGATTGATGCGCAACTCCGATTACTTTTGGGTGGCAAGTATCGTTTGGGTTTTTGGGTCACTGAGAAAAAAATAACTTCTAAATAAAATGAATCAGGCTAGTAATAAAGTAATTTTTATAATCGTCACGCGAAACAGCAAACGGTTTATGCCGTCGTGCTTAGAATCGATTTTAAATCAGACTAATCGTGACTTTCAAGTGGCGGTCATTGATAATAATTCTGCTGATGGCACCGCTAGTTTTGTGCGTTCTAATTATCCAATGGTTTCGGTTATTGAGAACAATAAGAATACTGGTTTTGCCAAAGCTAATAATCAAGGCATTAGGTTATTTAAAGCGCCTTATGTGATTTTATGTAATCCAGATATTGTGTTGACGCCGGACTGGTTAGAAAAAATGCTGGCGGCAGCTGAAGCAGAGGAAAACCGCGGCTATGGGGTTTTTGGTGGACGCTTGCTCAAATTAAAAATGTTGAATTTAGAAACTGGTGATATGGAAAAAACGGAGGTGGTGGACTCTTGTGGTTTGAAATTGTTAAAAAATCATCGATTCGTGGAATTAGGGGCAGGCGAAGATCAATCCAATTGGACAACTGATCAACAAGTGTTTGGTCACTCTGGTGCGCTGGTAATGTTTCGTCGCACCGCTTTAGAAGAAGTAGCGATTCGAGATAAATTTCATCAGTTGGGCGATTATTTGGACGGTAGCTTTTTCTTTTATAAAGAGGATGTTGATTTGGCTTGGCGGCTAAATGTTTTGGGCTTCAAGTCTCTGCTGGTAGCTGGTGCCACCGCTTATCATTTGCGCACCTTTTCTTTAAGCGAAACAATTAAGACGAGTGAGGTGATTAGCAATCGTCGGCAGCAGAATTATCTCGCTAAATATTATTCTTATCGTAATCATTTATTGTTGTTGTTGGAAAATTCATTTTTCAGTAATTTATTTTTGTATAGCCCACAGATTTTCTGGTTGGAGTTAAAAAAGTTAATTTACGTAATCTTTTTTGAGCCGCGAAATTTACTAGCTTGGGTGGAAGTAATTAAAATGGTGCCGGAGATTAGAATCAAGCGTCAACAGCTCATGGCGCAAGCTAAGATACTGCCAAGAGATTTTCGTGAATGGCTGGGATAAATAATTACGAATTGAAAATTAAGAATAACAAAATGGAAATTTCAATCATTATTAATAATTATAAAACTCGAGGTCTACTCAAACAATGCCTGAAGGGGATTTATGCTAATCCGCCAGCAGTGCCTTTTGAAGTTGTTGTTGTTGATAATAATTCTGGTGATGGTTCGGTGGAGTTAGTGCAGGAAATGTTTCCGCGGGTTATGGTTATCGCCTCTAAAGAAAATCTTGGCCACCATAAGGGTAATAATCTCGGTATCAAGAATTCGACTGGCAAATATATTTTAATTTTAAATACGGATATTGCGGTCATGGATGATGCCTTCGATAAGATGTATCGATTTCTCGAAGATCAGCCTCAAGTGGCTTTAATTGGGCCGAAGTTAAAAAATCCTGACGGGAGCATTCAAATGTCTTGCATGCGTTTTCCGCATTTACTCACGCCGTTTTATCGCCGCACTTTTTTGGGTAAATTTAAATTCGCTCAAGATGAAGTTCGGCAGTACTTGATGGAAGACTTTAATCATCTAGAAACGAAACCAGTTGATTGGATCTTGGGTGCCTGCGAAATGGTGCGCCGCAGCGCAATTGATCAAGTCGGCGGCATGGACGAAGATTTATTTTTATATTTTGGCGATGTGGCTTGGTGTAAAAAATTCTGGTTGGCGGGATTGCCCGTATATTATTTTGCT
This sequence comes from Candidatus Buchananbacteria bacterium, assembly GCA_903888345.1. Lineage (GTDB taxonomy): Bacteria > Patescibacteriota > Patescibacteriia > 2-01-FULL-39-33 > 2-01-FULL-39-33 > CAISTG01. The sequence continues at coordinate 27,971 of CAISTG010000036.1, forward strand.
GATTGTGAAATTATTCATTATCACAAGCGTGAGTCGGCTGAAAGTGGTATTCTATCGAGAATTTTCTGGATTCATATTTTAGATTGGATTCGGTATTTGACCAAGTGTTACAAATAATTATTTTGACTTTCCACTTTTAACTTTTAACTAACTATTCTAACCTTTTAACTTTTAACTTTTAACTTTCCACTTTTAACTAACTATTCTAACCTTTTAACTTTTAACTTTCCACTTTTAACTTTTAACTAACTATTCTAACCTTTCCACTTTCCACTTTTAACTTTTAACTATTTATATATCTATGTTCTTTCGCCGTAAACCTTGGTTGGCCAATTATCTGACCGATCACAATTTAATTAAGCGCCCCACTTCGTGGTGGAAAAAACTCCTACCGGTAGCTATTGTTGTTGGTGTTATTTTGTTGATCGTAGTTGTTCCACTTGGCGTGAGTGGTTATCAAATTTATAGTAAATTAGTTAACTTAAATAAATTGGCGGAAGTAATGATTGCTGATGTTAAGGCAGGGAAGTTAACGGAGGTTAAAAATAATTTGTCAGCGGTTGAGGGCGACTTAATTTATATTAAAGCGAAAGCGAAATTAGCGGGACCAATTTTACTTTGGCCGTCTATCGGCAAAACCGCCAAAACGGCGGATCAGATGCTTTCTGCCTCGATTGATTTATTGCAAGGCTATCAGCAGATTTTGGGAGTATTTTCTGATTTAACGAGCTCCACTGATGAAACACAGGTTATCACTAGTTTTAATTCACCAGAAGGCAAAAAGAAAATGCTCGCTGCCATTGTTAAAAATAGAAGTACTTTAGAGGAGGCAAAATTCAAAATTAAAGCGGCCAAGATGGAGTTGGCAGCGATTAATACCAATGACTTGACTGGAATATTGAAAGATAAAGTTATTTATGTCAATAATTTACTTTATGAAATTACTGATCAAAGTTATGTCGCCTTGCCTTTGTTTAAATATTTGCCGGAGTTGGCTGGCTATGGAATTGAAAAGAATTACTTGATACTATTTCAGAATAATATGGAATTGCGGCCGACGGGCGGCTTTATTGGGAGCTATGGGTTAATCAAAGTTAAGGATGGTGAGATTATTAGTATCACGACTGATGATATTTATAATTTAGATAAGTATTCTAAAGATATTTTGAAAGTACCAGCGCCTTGGGCAATGACCGCCTATAATGGCCAGAAATATTTGTTTTTGCGTGATGCTAATTGGTCGCCCGATTGGCCGACTGATGCCGAGCAAATCTTGTGGCTCTGGGATATCGAACGTGCCAACGCCAAATTACCACCGCAGAAGTTAGACGGCATTATCGCCATTACACCGGATTTTATAGCCAATTTTTTGGATTTGACGGGGCCAATAACGGTGGACGGAGTTACTTTCCATAAAAACAATTTTGCCATTGAATTGGAGCAGGCGGTGGAATTTAATTATGTCGATAAGGGCATTCCCATTGAGCAACGCAAAGCGATTATTGGTGATTTGACCAAAGAAATTATGAAGCGAGTCATGGCCTCTTCGCCAACTCAGCTGCTAGCACTCTGGGGTATTATGAAAGATAATATCGAGAGCAAACAAATTATTGCCTGGTTGAATGACGCGACCTTACAGGATTATTTCTCGAATGAAAATTGGTCCGGCGAGGTGCGAGCGGCGGACTCTGATTATTTGTATGTCGTTGATGCTAACTTGGCGGCATTAAAAACTGATTCAGTTATGAAACGTTCGACTAGCTATGCTTTGTCGGTTGATGCGAATGGGGATTTAACTGCTCGTGCGGAAATAACTTATCAACACGCCGGCAAGGCGGTGCAAGCCTTGATTAGTAAGTATCGTACTTATACTAGAGTCTATACGCCAGAAGGCACTTGGTTTACAAAGATTTATACTAAAGACAAGACCGGCGTTCAGAATTATGACTTACAAAAGAATGTGGAGCTGAAAAGTGAATTGGGTAAACGTTCGGCAGGAGTATTTTTAGAGGTCCAGCCGGGAGAAACCAAAACCTTAGTTTTGGAATACAAATTACCGGCTAGTGTCAAGACTTTATACCAAAATGGCCTCTATAAATTGCTCGTCCAGAAGCAACCGGGGACGACTGGACATAACCTGGGAATTGATTTAAAATTTGGGCAACTGATAACCGCTTATCATGCTGATAAATTGCCGGTGAGTTTTAAGGGAAAGAATCTATTGTTTAACTTGGATTTGAATTCAGATCAAGAAGTAACGGTTAAATTTTAGGGAGGAGTTTAATAATTAAGCCAGTAACATGAAAAAAATCGGAATTGATTTGGGAACTACAAATATCTTAGTCTACATGCCGGGTAAGGGCGTCGTTATTAATGAACCGTCAGTGGTAGCGATTTCAGCGATTGATAAGAAAGTGATTGCGGTTGGTTTAGAAGCCAAAGAAATGTTGGGCCGTACGCCGGACACAATTATTGCGCAGAAGCCACTCAAAGATGGTGTGATTGCTGATTACAAAACTACCGAAGCGATGTTGCGTTATTTTATCAACAAAGCAATCGGCGGCATTAGATTATTTCGTCCGGAAGTTATGGTCGCTGTTCCAGCGGGCATTACTTCAACTGAACGCAAGGCAGTTATTGATGCGACGATTGCCGCTGGCGCTAAAGCGGCTTACATTATTAAAGAACCGGTGGTTGCCGCGATCGGGGCGAATATTCCCATTGGTTCCGCTTCGGGTCATATGATTATTGATATTGGAGGTGGTACTTCCGAAATCGCGGTGATTTCTTTGGGTGGCATCGTCACTTCGACTTCCGTGCGTATTGGTGGCAATAAATTAGATCATGCTATTACCGAATTTATTCGACGCAAACATAATTTAGCGATTGGTGAACGTACGGCTGAAGAGGTGAAGATCAATGTTGGCTCGGCCTTATATTTGAAAGAAAAAATGTATATGGAGGTGCGGGGTCGTGATATGATTTCTGGTTTACCAAAAACGATCAAGGTTTCTTCTGATGATATTACCGAAGCGATTCAGCCAGAGTTAGAGGGGATTGTGATGGCCGTGAAATCTGTCTTGCATGAAACACCACCAGAACTTTCCGCAGATGTGATTACTAATGGTATTACGATGTCTGGCGGAACTAGTTTGTTACGTAATATTGATAAATTAGTAACGCAAGCCACTGGTATCTCGACTTATGTCGCTGATGATGCGCTGTATTGTGTGGCCAAAGGAACTGGCATCGCTTTAGAGAATTTAGAGAGTTATAAACGAAGTATCTTGGCAACAAAATAGTTAATAGTAATTTAAAATATTAAAAAAGCTCCGCGCTGGGTTTGGACCAGGGTGGAGCTTTAAAGAACGGTTTGGGTTGTTGGCGGGGCCGAGTTATTCGGCTGCCGGGCGGTAGACGACAACGCGCTTTATGTACGGATTGGAGGTTTCATGGACCATGTCTGTGGTGCGGATAATCTCTTCCGCTCCCAGTCTGTTGGTGTCTTGGTCCAGAAACTGATATACAGTTTCGATGCTTCTCTGGAAGAGTGAGACCACAAATGTTTTGACGAGTGGCGGCTGTTTCTGTGTTGTGTCTGACATGGATCATACTCCTTTGTTGGTTGTGATGGTTTTTTGATCGATATTACGCTTACGATTTCTTGCCAGGAGTCAGTACCAGAATGAACCCCGGGTCTGCTCCACTGTACCAGTGGATGCGTAAAGCGAGACCTCCGTAATAGGCATCGTAGAGTTCCTGCATGTCTTCGAGTGACTCGCAGACAAACAGTCGTTCTCCCAGTCCTTGGTCGTAGCCGCAGATGACCCGATGATCTTTTGATGGTAGCGAAGGCATTTTTGTCGGCCGCCCGCTAATGTCGCAGATTCGCCTCATGTCATCGGCTCCCGCAACGTTAGTCTTTTTTCCAAGCTCGATCATGTTAAGGTGCTCCTTTTCGATGTTGATTTGACCACGAATCCCGTGGCGGAATTTACTAAACAGGTAATATTAGATTATATTATATATACTATAATATGTCAATAGCAGTTATTATTAAAAATAATTATTTTTGCTAAATTTAGATAATATGAAAATTGGAATCGACGCTTCACGCGCCAACAAACCAAATAAAACAGGAACCGAGTGGTATAGCTACCATATTATTGAGGAACTTAAGAAAATCGTTAATCCTGACGATCGGGTTTTGTTGTATACCAATTCTGTCCTAACTGGCGGGTTGGAAAATTTACCGACTAATTTTATAGAGAAGGATTTAGCGTGGCCGCCTAAGTATCTTTGGACGCAAATTAGATTGTGGTGGGAACTAATAGTTTCTCCACCTGATGTGTTATTAGTACCCGCTCATACGATTCCTTTTTTGCCGTTGCCAAAGAAAATTAAAGTTTGTGTTAATGTTCATGATGTCGGCTTTAAGCGAAGTCCAGAATTATATAAACCGATTCAGGTTTGGTATCATGATTTGACGATGCGGCGCATTAAGCAACGGGCTGATGTGATTATTACGATTTCCGAATTTTCGAAAAAGGAAATTATTGAGTTGTATCAAGTGCCAGAAAATAAAATTAAGGTAGTCTATTTGGGATTTGATGCGGAGAAGTATCATCGCCCTAGTGTCATCCTGAATGAAGCGGAGCGCAATGAAGGATCTCAAGTATTGCCACGGGATCCTTCGCAAGCTCAGGATGACGTATTAAAAAAATACAATATTAAACAACCTTATCTATTGTATGTTGGCCGATTGGAAAAAAAGAAAAATATCGCCAACATGATTGCGGCCTTTGCTTTAGCCAAAGAAGAACAACATGATTTGCAGTTGGTTTTAGCTGGTTCTTCCGGTCATCTTTTCGATGAAATTAAAAAAATCATTACTGACAATAAATTAGAAAACGAAGTTATTATTACTGGTTATGTTGATCAGGAGGATTTGCCGCAACTTTATAGTTCAGCTGAGATATTTCTTTTTCCAACTTTATATGAAGGCTTTGGGTTGCCTATTTTAGAGGGCATGGCTTCCGGTGTTCCGGTTATTACTTCTAATTTTGCACCACATACGGAAGTTGGCGGTGATGCGGCTTATTATGCCGATGCCTACTCGCCGGAAAGTTTAGCTGATGGTATAATTAAGATATTAACAGATGTCGAATTAAAGCAGTCTTTAATTGCCAAAGGATTGGCGCGAGTCAAAGAATTTTCTTGGCGACAGACAGCCGAGGCAATTTATAAGATTATCTCCATTATTTAGTAGCACCATTTCGAGTATATTTTGTCATTCCGGGCTTGACCCGGAATCTCAATTCTAGTTATCGAGGTGGAGTCCGGGTCAAGCCCGGAATGACATAGTAGTAATTTATTTATTTATATATGAAACCAATTTTATTATCTGGCATTAAGCCAACCGCTCGCGTTCATATCGGAAATTACTTTGGAGCGATGAAACGCTTTGTGGAAATGCAATCAGAGTTTCAGAATTTTAATTTCATTGCTGATTATCACGCCCTCAATCAAATGTTGGCAACACCGCAAGAAATTAAGCAATTAACTTTGGAATTAACTGCGGCTTATTTAGCGGTCGGATTAGACCCAAAAAAAACTATTTTATTTCGCCAATCAGATGTACCGGAAGTGACCGAGCTTAATTGGATTTTCAATTCTTTAATTACCCCATCATATCTACAAAGCGCCCATGCTTATAAAGACGCAGTCGCCAAGAAAAAAGATGTGAATATGGGATTATTCTGCTATCCGGTACTGATGGCTGCAGATATTTTAATGTATGATTCTAATGTGGTTCCAGTTGGTAAGGATCAACAGCAACACGTAGAAATCGCTTGCGACTTGGCCAAGAAGTTTAATCACGTTTATAAAAAAGAAGTGTTTAAGTTGCCGAAAGCAGTTATTTGGGAGGGCGAGAGTTTACCCGGATTTGATGGCGAAAAGATGAGCAAGAGTAAGGGCAACGTGATTGAATTATTTGAAGCCGAAGAATCGATCAAGAAAAAGGTGATGAGCATCAAGACAGATTCTAAAGGTGTGCAAGATAAGAAAGATCCGGAAGCTGATTTGATTTTTGCTTATCATAAATTATTTTCCGCTCAGATGATTGACGAGTTGAGATCTAGATATGAAAATGGCGGTATTGGTTATAAAGAGTCCAAAGATATTTTATTTGCTAATATGATGGCTTACTTAAAACCAATGCGTGATAAATATTTCAAATTGATTAAAGATGAAAAGTATTTGAATAAGGTTTTGGCTGATGGCGGTAAGCGGGCTCGCAAAGTGGCGGAGGCTAAAATGACGGCCGTGCGTAAGGTAATTGGAGTTAGATAAATATATTTAAATAAAAAAAGCCATTTCAATTGAAGTGGCTTTTTTATGTTTGTGAAAAAAAATCATCCCGCGAGCCAGGGTGGCGCGCGGGACGGGAAGGAACAAATATTAAGAATTTTAAGTGACTACAGTTGGATTGAAAACAAGCTTGATCTCGGCATCATCGAAAGCCTTTATAGCGGCGGCGATTTTTCTTTCCGTTCACTTTTGGGAATGCCGCGGCGTACGCACCAACACTCTGCTTCATAATGAAAACCTTTATCAATGAAGACGTGATGCACCAGGGCAAAGCTAACCGGTTCTCCGGCAAACATTTTATCCAAAACAGAAGCAATTTTAGCGCGCCTGTTTTTGTCTGCTCTATACGCCAAGTAGGCTGAAATAATCATGACTGGCATTATGAAGGCCATAATTAGCAATGCGTTAAGGGTCCATTCAGGTAACATAGAGACTCTCCTTTGTTTGTCGTTTAGTGTACGGGAACAGTGCTGGCCGCTGCTAGCACAATGAATGTCATCCATAGAGCCCAATATCCGAAATAGCCGATTATCACACGAACACTAACTGGAGACTTTCCTAGTCTCCTGGCCATAAATATAAATCCGATAGAAAGGGCAATTGTCATGAGTACGAAGAACAAATACATGTTGCAATCTCCTTTATTTGTTTTCGTTAGCTTATATTATTGAGTGGTGGATTTACCAGTCAACTACTAAGAATATCATGATTATTAGTAAAAGTCAAGTAAATAAAAATCGTCCAGCTCCAGTTTTGGTAAACTGAGGCTGGACGGGAAAGAACTGATTGCTGAGGGTGTCAGCTTCGTAAGTAGGCGATAAACGCGCGCCACATGATTCTGAATGGGTTGCGCTGGCGACGAGCCTCACGTGCTTTCGTCTGTGTTTCTTGGTCAGTGGCCAGTCCGCAGTTGATGCAGAACATCATGCTGGGCCAAAGTTCATTGCCGCATGCGCATTTGGGCAGTGGCACTACCTTGTTGCCGCACATTTGGCAGTATTTACCGATTATTGCCGTGTTGCGGCAGTTGGAATTTGAACAAATGCTGGGCATCTTTATTCTCCTTTAATCGCGTTCAGCGCTTGGTTAGAACTCGGACAGGTGGGACACTTGTCTCCGGCGAGTTCAAGCGGCTGCCAACCCTTGGTCAGCAGGGTGGGAATCTTGAAGTACACCGGTTCGTTGGTTTGTTTTGTTGCTTCGGGCAACAGATTGGACCTGACCGTGGCCGTTGAGCCGTCGAAGGTGACGCTGATTTTTCCCTTGTCGGGAAACTTCAGATCTTCTTTGTTCACAAACACCTTGAAGAGGCTGCTCTGGATCTCTGGGATGGCGGTTGGTGTGGTGGCAGTGACCGGCGGGTCTACTGCCATCAGGGCATTAATCATGAAAAAGATAAAACAGACAAAAGTAGCGATTGACCAAATGATCCGTTGTGGCTGTCTGTTCTTCTCGTCAATACATAGGATTAGCCACAACAGATTGACTACGGTCAAGATGATAAAATATATATGCATGGCGGGATCTCCTCCATCGCGTTCAGCGATTGGTTAGGACTTTTTGGTCTTGCTGAAGTATGACATATTCAGCACCTTTTTGTCGGCAGTGACTAGAATGACAAAGCATTGGAAGCCGTCTTCGGTGTCGCGAGACAGGATGAAGCCGGCATCAAGTTTGCCCATGGTTCCTTTAAGCGTCCAGGTCTTGGTGTTGAGTTGTGCGCCCTCGATGTTTTGAATGGTGACCGTGATTGTTGTTTCGTCGAGATGTGGCTCCGACAAACCCATTGATGTTTTGATACTGTTGGTGGCGTGGACAATGTCGAGTTGGCCATCACCGTCGTAGTCAAACATGTTGATGGTATTGTTGGGGACAATCTCGCAGGTGGAGCGATTGAGGCCCACGGTCTGGTGCGGGAAGATCGCCAGCGACTTTTCTTGCGTCGTTGTGCTCACTTCCTGGGCATGAGCGGCGACTGCCGTCAGCAGAATTGCGAACAGTACGACAACGAAGATAAGGTTTTTCATGTTTCGATCCTTTTCTCCGCATAAATGCGGTAGTTGTGAAGGTCCGGTTGATAGCTAACTTTAGCCAATCAATTAATAATTATAGCATACATAGCAAAATTTGTCAAGTAGTTATCAACAGGTAAAATAAATTTTGTTTAAATTTAGATATAATAATATTAATATTTCGGCGTAATTGAAGTGATTTTCATATTTCACGATTGTACTCCTTATTGTCATTGCGAGGGATGCGAACTCAGCCGACCACGGTAATCTCAGTTATCTTGTGACAACTAGCCGGTAAGAGCTTGTTTCGGACGTTCTGCTGAACTACCTCGTAATGACGAAAATTATAAAAATTAAACAAAAAAGAAGCGCCCCGCGTAGACCGAAGTCCCGCGGGGCGATATTTGTGCTTTGTTGTGTCAGCTGGCCTGCTCGTAGCGGTCCAGCGTGGCGGCAACGTCGTTTACGGATATGCAGAGTGGCACCTGACGTAGACGGCCTCGGTGCATTCCGAATAGGCCGTTGATTTGTTTCGTGAATCGTGCCAGATCGACGTTCTCATCTTCGAGGATATCCTGGAGGATGGCGAGCCAATTCACGTGGTTGTATGCCTGACCGTAGTGGCAGGACAGACACAGCGAATCACGCGCTCCGCCCTCATTCAACCCCATTGTCTTTCTCAAAGACGTCAGAACGCGTTCTTTTAGTGTGAGCATGATCAGTAGTCCTTTCCTTCTCTGGGAGTTCAGCCGGCCTTTTTGCTGGGAGTGACGATCAGGTCAAAGCGACCGTCGCCCTTCAGATATTCCTTGATGTCGCGGTCGAAGACTTGGCAGTAAGCGATGGCATCAGCCATGCGGTTGTCACGGATCAATCCGCAGATCACATCCCTGAGCGTCTTCTGTTGCTGGCGACGCTCCTGTTCCAACTCGGAGTTGGTGGCCTGTTCTTTCTGCTTCAACTTTTTGGTTGCCTGCTTCAGTTTAACCAGGCCTTTGCTGAGTTTTGCTTCCAGCTCTGCCGAGGTGACTGGCTCCAGTTCTTCGATCTGACTCTCGAAATCTCCCTGGCTGATGTCGGAGAAGAATCTGAAATCAAGCCCGGAGTAATAGTGGGGCGGCTCAACTCCCACCCAGTTTACTGGAGAGTTAATCAAACCGCTGGCAAGTAGGGCGTTAACTGATCTGGTGATTTGTTGGCGCTCTACGGTCGACAGGTCACTCGGACGCTCCCTGGTGCCGCTAATCCTGGGATTCTCGCCAAAACCGTTTTTGAATTGAACGCTGGCGACAAATCCTTTCTGATCAGCGACGATGATGACCGGGATACGGATGCCATGGAACTCAGTTACTCGGAAAATCTCGAATTTCTTCATGATTGAAATTCCTTTCCCACTTCGTGGGTTTTCTTGGTTGTGATTGTTTGCTTTACTAAAATTCCCTTATTTTAAGGCAATGAAATAGATAACTACTGCATCGCCCTAGAATCAGGGAACTTAGTTTGTTAAAGTTCTAATATATAATTATAGCATACATAGTAAAATTTGTCAAGTAGTTATCAACAGGCTAAAATTATTTTTGTTTAAATTTAAATAAAAAAACCACTCAGGTTTAATGTGAGTGGCTAAATTGGTGTTCAAGATTGATTCTAACGCCAAGGATCAAAGTCTAAACGAATATCGCGGATTTTATTAATATTTTCCATGGTAATTATCGTGTTTTGAGCGGTTTGATCATAAAATTCCTTGGTCAGATAGATCGTCCAGGGCCTAGGGTTGCCGGGCTTGGAGCCATCAAGGAAATTAAAGTCTGACCCCATGGCTTTGAGCATCGCGCAGACGTAATTCGGGAAAAATCCGGTTTGGAAGGTTTCTACCGTTGTTGAATCAGATATTCCCCAAATTTGGTGTCGTTCAAAGCCCTCGAAAGTCACGCTGACTGGAATAGTCAATTTTTTTGACTGATAGATTAGCCAGATTAAGGTTTTTCTAAATATTTCTGGGTACTCCGAAGTATTGGCAATCAAATATTGGAGTGCTGAGATTTGTGTATCTGTGATCACGGGAGTTGGCTTTTCCATGTGTTGTTACACCTTTGGTTGTTTGCGTTTCTTAACCCAAGAAACACTTTCTTTGGGTTCAGGGAGATCGTGAGAACCGCCAAAATAGCTGGCATCCGCTAACCGGATAGCATTTATTTTCTCGAGATCAAGTCTCAGGCGCGTCGCTTTATCATCATAGAGATGGGGCGAGAGCCAGGCCGTGTAGCCGTGGAAGTTATTAAGTTCTCCCTGCTCATCGTATATTCCGCCATGAACCGAAAATCGGAAAGTCGTGCTAGCTACAGTCAGCAAGGAGTTAAGGTGGGTGGTGTTACCACCGCTGATCATGTCATGAATACTGTTAAGCAGTTGTTCGCACAACTCTATCTGGCCCTTGGGTGTGCCGGGGCAATTTTTCGGAATACTGACACAGACTGGCCGCGTTAGGTTATTCGACTGATCAATTAGCCAGAAACAAAGTCGCTTGCCGAAATTGCTGGCATCTTTTGATCCAGCGATGTAAATTTTCAGCGCCTCAATTTGTCGGTCAGATAGGGGTCTTGATTTAGCGAGTCGGGTCGTGGATGGGGCCATGATACGGTTCTCCTGTTGGTTGATTTTAAAGGTGCGTCGATAGGTGAGTCTAACATAACGAATAGGGGTTGTCAATGGTTGCTAAGGAGGTCGGTTTTGTGTTAATATTTACTCATATGACAGGTGAAAATTGGGAGGAAAAGCATAAGTTTTTATGGGAGGTTTGCGGGCACGAAAAAATCGTTTCCTATTTAAAGTCGGCTATTGCTACAGACCGGGTTAATCATGCTTATATCTTCGCCGGTCCGAGTGGTTTAGGCAAGGCTACCGTGGCCGATCGCTTTATTAAGACTCTTTATTGCCAAGGTCAAGGCGAGTATAAGCCCTGTGGCCAGTGTCCGGCTTGTCGCCAAGTCGAAGCGCATACGCATCCTGATGTTTATCGTGTCGGTCGGGTCATTAATGAAAAAACCGGAAAATTTTATCGCGAAATCGTGATCGATCAAATGCGTGACCTAAAAATGAAGTTATCACAGGGCACGTTGCTCTCGTCATGGAAGATCGCGATTATTGAGGATGCTGATTATTTGAATGTTAATGCCGCCAATTCTTTGTTAAAAGTATTAGAAGAACCGACGCGTAAAACTGTCATTATTTTGTTGGTTAGTGATTTATCACAAATGCTCAAGACGATTACTTCTCGAGTTCAGGTTTTGAATTTTTTGCCAGTCAGCCACGATGAGATTAAGGATTATTTATTGAGCCAAGAAATTAGTAATGATAAGGCGCAACGCATCGCTAATTTATCGTTAGGCAAACCGCGGCTCGCCATTAAGATGATTGAGGATAACGATTATTATAATACGGTGACGACGGACATCAAGAGTTTTGGTGAAATTTTTGAACTTGATATGTTCTCACGCTTAAAGAAAATGGATAGCCTGCTGGACTGGGATAAGGATGAGAGTATAAATATCTCGCGTCTTAATCTACTCTTCGATCATTGGCTGATGGGTTTGCGTGATTTAATAATGCTCAGCACTAATAATTCGCGTTTAATGGCGATTGTCGCGGGTGAGCGATCGTTAGCGGCGGGTACGGCCAACCGGTTATTGCGGGTGTATGATTTGATTTCTACAGCTCGTGGTTTATTGGACCGGAATATTAGCAGTAAAAACGTTTTAGAAAATTTAATTATAAATATATGAAAGCTACCAAGCTGAAAATTTTAATCTTAGCTGTCCTGGCGCTGGCGGTTTCTGGTTGTACGCTTTTACCTACCGCGAACACTAGTAAGGTCGCTCCGGCGGATGGCGGGGTGTGGCGCTCTGTTGATGCGGGCGGCACGTTTACTCAGGCGGGTGACGTTTTGGCAACCAAGGGCAAGGTTTCGACGCTGAATAATTTGAGTATTTTGAAATTAGTGTTTGATCCGAGTGACGCTAATACGATTTATGCTTTGACAACGGCTTACGGTTTAGTTTATACGCTTGATGGCGGAAATTCTTGGTCTCAATTTAAAGCCCTCAATCAAGGGGCGGTGAGTGGTGTGGCCGTCAGTTCGGCTAATAAATGCTTGATTGATGTGTTAGCCGGCAATAAATTATATCAAACCGTTAATTGTGGTCGTGATTTCACTAATATTTATTATCATCAAAAAGCGATAGTTAATTTAACGGCGATTGCCCTTGATCCGAAAACACCGAACATTGTTTATTTGGGAACCAGTGAAGGTGAAATTCTCAAAAGCACTGACGGCGGTCAGGCGTGGGTGACGGTGATGCGCGAAGCCAATAATTCGATCATGGATATTATTATCGATAACGTTGATCAGCAGGTGGTTTATGTTGGAACATCAAAGAGCGGCATTTTTAAATCAATTGATGCGGGTAAGACTTGGAATAATTTAGGGGCTGGCTTGGCATCTTATGTCGGCAGTCATGAGTATAAACGGCTCATTGCCGATCCAGCGACGCCTAACGGCTTGATTTTTATTTCGAAATTCGGTTTGTTACATACGAGCGATGGTGGCAGCACTTGGCAAGTGGTGGAATTATTACCAGACGCGAAAAAATTAGCGATCACTGCGGTTGGTGTCAATCCCAAAAACAGTTTAGAATTTTATTACACAACCGCGACCACTTTAGTGAAGACTACTGACGGCGGCCAAAAATGGTCATCGAAAAAATTGCCTTTCAGCACGCGAACAGCCAATGGCATTTTTGTTTCTCCAGCTAATCCGAATATCGTTTTCTTATCAACTGAATTAATTAAAAAATAAAATATATGAGTATTATCGACAATCACAAGGAGGAATTTAATAAAGTAATTGAACATTTTAAATTAGAAATTGGCACCTTGAAGACAGGTCGTGCTAATCCTGCCATGCTGGACATGGTCCGAGTGGAAGCTTATGGCGCGATGAGTCCAATCAATCAAGTAGCTTCCGTCACAGTTCAAGATGCGCGCAGTTTGGTGATTCAACCGTGGGACAAGAGCGTGCTGAAAGATCTAGAAAAGGCGATCGTCGAGGCGAACTTGAACGTTTCTCCAGTCAATGATGGTGAACGTATTCGCTTGAATCTGCCAGCCTTAACCGAAGAAACCAGAAAAGAAGTGGTTAAATTATTGAATCAAAAAGCCGAAGAAACAAAAATCGCTATTCGTTTAGAGCGCGATAAGATTAAGGAAGAAATTATTGAGGCGGAAAAAAATAAAGAGTTTGGCGAAGACGAGAAATTCGGTCAGTTGGAAGCTTTAGATAAGAAAGTTGGTGAGTTTAACGACAAGATTAAAGAATTGGTGGATAAGAAAGAGGAAGAAATAATGACCGTCTAGGAAATGTTTTTTCCACTTCTTGTAGCCAAATCGCCTGCTGGCGATATCAGGGTTGGCTATATTCTTTTGGAATCAGCTCCGCTGAAGCTTATTTAACTATCCTTCGCTTCGCTACGGACTGAATTAGAAGAAGTGGAGTAAGAATCGCGACCTGATGAAAATCATGGCTGAATTTTCAGCTACGCTCACTAAACCAAAAACGCTGTCGCTGTTTTGGTTTGCCTAATGGCCGTTCGCTCCCACTGAAAATCAGCACAATCCGCCGCGGCGGATTCAAACGGTCGCACCCGGGGCAGGGAAATAAAAAATTTATTTTTAAATATGTTAATTACTATTGTTTTGTTTTTACTGGTTCTCTCTTTGCTAGTTTTCGTCCATGAGCTGGGCCACTTTTTAACGGCTCGGTTTTTTGGGGTGAAGTGCGAAGAGTTTGGGATGGGAATTCCGCCACGCGGCGTCGGTTTGCAAAAGCATCAGGGCAAATGGCGGTTGATTTGGGGTAATCGCGAGAATGTTCCCGGCGAGTCGATCATTTATTCACTTAATTGGATTCCGATTGGTGGGTTTGTTAAGATTAAGGGCGAAAATGGCGAAATGGAAAATGAAACTGATAGTTTTGGTTACAAACCAGTTTGGCAGCGCAATTTGATTTTAGCAGCTGGCGTAACCATGAATGTTTTATTGACGATCGTTTTATTGATGATTGGTTTTGCAATTGGGATGCCTAGTTCGACTTCGAATTTAGAAGGAGGCATTATTGTTTCGAAACAGCAAGTGCAGATCGCTCAAGTAATTGAGAAGTCTCCGGCTCAGGCCGCTGATTTACGAGTTGGTGATATCGTTTTGCAGGTTGATGGCCAAGAAATTAATAATAGCGAGCAATTACGAACAATTGTAATTGCCAAAGAAAATCAAGCAGTAAATTTTGTTATTGAGCGCAGCAACGATCAAATAGAAAAAACAATTACTCCAATTAAGATAGGAGAAAATATTGGAGTTGGCGTGGCGATTGCTGATTTAGGTACCGTGCGCTATCCGATTCATTTGGCTTTGTGGCAAGCGCTTAAAGCGACTTGGGGCTGGTTTATGATGATGATCTTAGCGATTGTCGCCTTAGTTAAACAATTGTTTGGTGGACCAGGTGTAGGCGTGGAATTCGCTGGGCCGGTTGGCATCGCCGTTCTAACGGGTCAAGCGGCTAAATTAGGCTGGGTATATTTATTGCAGTTTGCCGCCTTGTTATCACTTAACTTGGCGATCATTAATATCTTGCCGTTTCCCGCACTTGATGGCGGTCGCATTTTATTTTTAACAATCGGCAAAGTCCGGGGCAAAATGATTAGCTCTAAGTGGGAAAATGCCTCACATAATATCGGCTTTATTCTACTAATGGTATTGATTCTCTTTATCACTTATCGTGATTTAGTAAAATACGGCGCGAAGATTTTGTCGGTCTTAATGCGGGCCGTTGGATTATAAAAAAACCTGACGAGATAACTCGGCAGGTTGAAGGATCAAAATTAAGCTTTAGAGTCTGGCGTCCGTTCAAAGACGACTAGAACAGATATTGAGGCGGTGGCAGTATCGGGCAAAACAGTAGTGTCATGAATTAGCCAGCCGTTTTCTTCAGCTTCCGTATTAATATTGTCGTGAATGTTGGTTTTGGTGCCAGTAATTACTTTGGAAAAACGTAACGGAACCAGCTTATTAACCGCCGCTTTGTTACCCCCGCCCCAATTGCGGTCTCTACTATTAGTGGCAACAGGATGTTTCAACTCAATAAAAGCCGTCTCGGCCATTGGTATCTCCTTTTGGTAGGGCTATCAGCCGGTGGGTTCAAGAATGTTGAGAAATTTTTTCAGTTCGTTGAGAAAATCCATCCCCATTTGCCGTATGGCGGAGATAGCGATATTGGGAAACATTTCGCGTAGCAGAGAATACATTTCTATTTCCGCTCGGTCTTCGGCATGGTACTGACGTTGCTCAGCATCAGCGGCGATAATCTTTGGTTCGAAATAATCGCAAATCCTTCTGGCAATCGCAATCTGTTCCCAGCCAATCAGTTGTCTCTCAGCCATGATTCGTCTCCTTGTTGGTTGTTAAAACTTAGTGTAAAGGGCTTAAACTTAATTACTTAGCTTAGCAGTAAATCAATAAAATGTCAATACGTGACAAGTCATTCCGCAACGCAGCAGTGTCATTCCGGACTTGATCCGGAATCTCGTTTCGACTCAATTCCTCTAGGCTCAGATTCCGGGTCAAGCCCGGAATGACAGCTGAAACGGCTGGAATGACGAGAAGAGTGTATTTAATATTAATTCTAATTAAATTGTATGAAAATATCAGTCATTAATAATTTAGATCCGGTAATGGTGTTGCGTCGCGCTGGCTATGGCCAAGTAATGGATCGACGAGCAACGGAAATTAGTTATAATCGCCGGTTAGGTTCTGGCTTTTATCCGCGTTTTCATGCGTATATCAACGGAACGGTCATCAATCTTCATCTAGACCAGAAGCAGGCAAGCTATGAGGGTTCTAGCGCTCATAGCGGCGAGTATGACGGCGATACGGTGGAGACTGAGGGACAGCGGATTATTGAGTCAATGACGCGGTTAGCTAGTGAAAATCAGACTGCAGAAAACACTCCGGAACCGACAGAAAAGAGCGGCTTTTGGGGTAGAATGTTCAGCTAGACCGGCGCTTTGACATTAATCATTAAAAAGACTAAAATACCCTCATAAATTCAATCTATGCGCCAATCAAAATTATTCCCTAAAACCATTAAAATCGCCCCTAAAGACGCGACTAGTGCTAGCCATAAATATTTGGTTCAAGCCGGTTTTGTCGACATGCTTCAGGCCGGAGCTTATACTTATTTGCCTTTAGCCTGGCGCGTGATTACTAATATTAATAAAATCGTTCGTGAAGAAATGAACGCCGAAGGCGGACAAGAGTTATTAATGCCAGCTTTGCAATCGAGAAGTATCTGGGACGAGACAGGACGCTGGGACGGATCGCTGAGCGATGTGATGTATCAGTTTAAGGATGCTAGTGGTAAGGACCTAGGACTCGCCGCTACACACGAAGAAGTGGTTTATGATTTGATGCGCAAGTTTATTAATTCGTATAAAGATTTGCCATTAGCAGTATATCAAATTCAGAATAAATTTCGGGCGGAATTACGACCGAAGGGCGGCTTAATGCGCGGTCGGGAGTTTATGATGAAAGACTTGTATAGTTTTCATTTGACGCTGGAAGATTTAAATGGCTATTATCAAAAAATGATCGCCGCTTACTTGAGAGTTTATGGCCGTTGTGGCTTAGACGCTAAAGTAGTAGAAGCTTCTGGTGGTGTCTTCACCGATAATTTTTCGCATGAATTTCAAATAGTCTCGGATGCCGGAGAAGATCGAATTCTGTATTGCGACGGTTGCGACTTTGCGCAAAATACTGAAATTTCCAAATTAAAGGCAGGTGATAAATGTCCGAAGTGTGGTTTGCCGATTAAAGAGGGTAAGAGTATTGAAGTTGGAAACATTTTTAATTTCGGTGAAAAGTATGCCAAGGACATGAACGGTTATGTTAATGATGCTCAGGGTAACAAACAACCAATCTGGATGGCATCTTACGGTATTGGCATTTCTCGTTTGGTGGCGACGATCGTCGAGAAGTATCATGATGAGAAGGGAATGATTTGGCCAGAAGCGGTAGCCCCATTTAAAATTCATTTGATTTCAATTAAGAAGGATGAGGCCGCGGAAAAAATTTATGATCAGTTAGTAGCGGCCGGCGTGGAAGTTTTATTTGATGATCGTGATCTTTCGGCTGGTGCAAAATTTGCTGATGCTGATTTGATCGGTTTGCCGTGGCGCGTCGTTGTCAGTGAAAAAACTGGTGATCAGGTTGAAGTCAAAAAACGCCATCAAACCGAGAGTAGCTTAATAGCGTTAACTGAATTGTTAGATCAATTAAAATAAAAAACCAGTCGAGTGACTGGTGGTGATTAAGGTGCGTTAGAGTAATTTTATGCTTCGTCTTCCGGTAGATAGACTTGTCCTTGCTTGCAGAGCGACTGGCCTTGAAAGATCGATTTTTCTTTGTGCCGGAAATAGCCGTCATTGCAGCCGTTTTGGGCCTTCATCATTCGGCGAAATTTCTTGCTGCGTCGGCTGCGGCTCCAAGGCTTGGTTGATTGCCCATTAAACTTGTGATTTTCGCGAACGAGCCTGAAGCTGCCGTCTGGTTGGCTGACTTTTCGGAAGACGCGTTCACCAATAATTACAATTGGAGAGTCGCCATAACCGCGACCGGAGAGGTGGTGTAGCTTTTTCTTTGTCAACGTTTGAGGCATGCAGTACTCCTTGGTGGTTGAAACAACTAAAATTCGTTATTACAATCTAGCAGATAACTTATATATTGTCAATAGCTATTATGATTTTCAAAAAATTTTTCGGTAAATTAAATAAGGGCCTGGGTATTGATTTGGGCAGTTGTAATACGCTCGTTTTTCAACGTGATCGCGGTATTGTGATTAATGAATCGTCGGTGGTGGCGATTAATAATCGTACCGATCAGATTTTGGCAATCGGTGATGAAGCGAGAAGAATGCTGGGCAAGACCCCGCCGCATATTACAGCGACGAAGCCACTTGAATTCGGAATTATTTCTGATTTTGAGGTCGCCGAAAAAATGATTAAATATTTTACTAATAAAGTTAATACCTCTCGCTTTTCTTTTTCAGCGATGCCGCGAATTGTCGTGGGTGTGCCACTGGATGTAACGGCCGTAGAAAAAAAAGCGGTTGAAGATGTTCTCTTAGCTGCCGGTGCCAGCCAAGTGTATATGGTAGAAAATATTATGGCCACGGCAATTGGCGCACGTATTCCGATTCAGGATCCGACCGGCAATATGGTGGTTAATATTGGTGGTGGCTTAACAGAAGTAGCGGTTATTTCCTTAGATGGTATCGTTAACTTTAAATCATCTCGCGTTGCTGGCTTGGCGATGGACCGCGATATTATTAATTTTGCGCGTGATGAATTTAGTTTAGTCTTAGGTGAAATGGTAGCGGAAGATATCAAGAAAAAAATCGGCTCCGCAGCGATTCTTAAAGAACAATTAGAAATGCCGATGCGTGGTCGTGATATTTTATCCGGTTTACCACGAGAAGCGCGGGCCCATGATGGCCAAATTCGCGAAGCAATCTCTAAGTCAGTTTTAAAAATTCTTGATACCATTAAAGCCACTTTAGAAACGACGCCTCCAGAACTAGTCGCCGATATTTATCAAAAGGGCATATATTTAACTGGCGGATCAGCGCAGTTGAAAGAGTTGGATGTGTTAATTTCGCGTTCCATTGAGATTCCTGTTCATATTGCCGACGACCCACAGACCTGCGCAGTGCGTGGTATGGGCGTCTTGCTCGATGACGAGGCCTTATTAAAAGATATTGTTTTGCCGACTTCGCAGTAAGTAAAATATTTTTTAAATTTTAGTATTTATTTATGCTGGAGAAAATTATTAAATCAGCAATCTATGGATTAACGGCAATTTTACTTGCCGTCTTTTTTCACTATATCGGTTGGTTAAGGCCGGTAGAAAATATCTTTGTCACGGTGCTGTCACCGTTGCAGGGTTTGGTCTCGGTTGGCTCCCGGAGCACTGGCGGCTTTTATGACAGTTGGCTGCGCAAGCGCGATCTGTTAGCTGAAAATCAAAAACTACAGAACGATTTAATCAAGATGTCGATTGACGCTTCGAAGTTGAAAGCTTTGGAAGAGGAAAATGTTATTCTGCGTAAAGAGTTAAATTTTATTGATGAGAAAAAATATAAATTCGTGGCCTCCAAGATTATTACTGGTGTTTCTGATCCTTTGTCGCAATCAGTCATTATTAATCGCGGTGCGCGCGATGGTATTGAAAAGGGTTTAGCGGTAATTGCTGAAGGTGGAGTTTTGGTTGGAAAGGTGATTGAGGTTAATCAGGATTATTCCAAAGTTCTATTGTTGTCGGACAATAAAAGTCGCGTGGCCGCTACCATTCAGAATCTGGATCATACCGTTGGTTTAGTGGAAGGCCAGTATGGCTTATCCTTTGCCATGACCAACATTCCGCAGAATCAGGACGTTAAAGAGGGTGATTTAGTGGTCACTTCCGGCCTAGAAGGTAAAATCCCGAAAGATTTATTGATTGCGAAAGTCGAAACCATTAAGGCAGTTGAAAGTGAAATTTTTAAAACGGCATTACTAACACCGATCGTGGTCTTGGATAATTTAAGTAATGTCATTGTCATAATTCCTTAGTTATGAAGAGTGAAAAAATTTGGCTGGTTGTTTTATTAATCTCAGCTATTCTGGCGCAATTCGCTCTGGAGAATAGTTTTAGTTTTTTGGGTGGGAAAATAAATTTGATTCTGGTGGCACTGGTAGTTTTAATTAACTTAATGGATTTTTCCTTTGTTATAATTTTTGCGGTTATTGCTGGTTTGATTTTGGATATTTATTCTGGTTTGCCGTTTGGCTTAATTAGTTTATCACTATTTTTGACGGCCCTCTTAGGTGAGTTGCTGTTTGTTAATTTTTTTACTAATTTCTCTTTTTATTCGCTACTCATTATGGGTTTCTTGGCGGCCGTGTTTTATCATTTGTTGTTTTCATTGTTAGTGGTCGGCAGTTACTTTGTCGGTTTAAGTGATTTTCTGCCTAAGCTAACTGATTTTTATGGTCTTCTGTGGCAAGTGTTGAGCGCTGAGGTTTTGATGGTCTTAGCCTATTATTTGGTCAATATGTTATCAAAGCGCTTTAAACCGATATTTTTAAGATAGTGGCATGAATAATCCTTTTAAACAATTAGAGCCGATCGATCTAAATCGGAAGAGCTCTCGGGGCTGGGTAGAAACCAGTTGTGACTTGACCGGCGATTGCAGTAGCGGCGTCGAGGCGGGATTTTTGAGTTTATCGCTGAGCCGTTCCAAGATTATTGGTTTTTTTGCCGTCATCTTTTTGATTATTGGAGTCTTATTAGTAAAAAGTTTTTATTTACAAATTATTAGTGGTAATAAGTATTATGCTTTAGCCGAAAATAATCGTATTAAGGTTGATTATAATAAGGCGCATCGTGGAATTTTTGTTGATCGTAATGGCAAAGTCTTAGTTAATAATCTTTTTGGCTTTACGATTTCATTATTGCCGGCTGATTTGCCTAAGGCGGCCGATAAAAAGGAACAGCAGTTGCGTGATTTGGCGGCCATTATCGGTTTGCCGTATGAGGAAATTACTGCTCGTTTAGTGGGCTCAGAAAAACGTTTTTTTCAGCCGATCTTATTGCGGGCCGGCATTCCTTATGATCAGGCCATGATTATTAAGATTAAGGCTGAAGAATTGCCGGGCGTAGAATTGAGTGTTGATGCTTGGCGCTTGTATCCTTATAGTGAGTCCATGTCGCATCTCTTGGGCTATATTGGTAAAATCGATAGTGACGAGTATCAGAAGTTATCAGCCGATTATCTGCTCGATGATAATATTGGTAAGGCCGGATTGGAACAACAATATGAAACGAGACTAAAAGGAGTTAATGGTGAAACGCGGGTGGAAGTTGATGCCTTGGGTCGCAGAAAAAAAATTATATCTCAAAGTCAACCAGTCGCTGGCAGCAATATCGTGCTCTCCATTGATGTTGATCTTCAGGAAAAACTTTATGCGATTTTTAAAGAAAAAATTCCGACGGGTCGGGGAGCGGCCATTGTTACCAATTGTTCTAATGGAGAAATTTTAGCTTTAGTTGATTATCCGAGCTACGATAATAATTTGTTTACAGGCGGTATCAGCCAAACTGAATATAAAAAGTTATTAGATGATGAGCGGAAGCCGTTATTTGGCCGGGCGATTTTCGGTGAGTATCCCTCGGGTTCGACCGTTAAGATCGTAATGTCATCGGGCGCGTTGCAAGAAGGCATCGTGACCAAAAATACCACCGTCAACTCGACTGGCGGTTTGCATGTTGGTCAGTGGACTTTCCCTGATTGGAAAGCGGGCGGTCATGGCGTCACTAATGTCACTAAGGCCATTGCGATGTCAGTCAATACTTTCTTCTATTATATTGGTGGCGGCTATGGTGACTTTAAGGGTTTAGGAATTGATAAGATTGTTAAATATTTTAAGATGTTCGGCTTAGGTGAAAAAACTGGCATCGATTTACCGGGTGAGCGTAAGGGTTTTGTGCCGACACCGGAATGGAAGAAGAATGTTAGAAATGAAGTTTGGTATATTGGCGACACTTATCATGTTTCCATTGGTCAAGGTGATTTACTGGTGACGCCACTACAAGTTAATAATTATACAGTCGCCGTCGCTAATGGTGGGCATCTGTTGACGCCGCATTTAGCAATCGGTAGTGTTGACGCCAGCGGCAATAAACAACTTTTTAATTATCCAGAAATTAGAGATGTAGCGGTTAGTGCAGAAAACTTAAAAATTGTGCGTGAAGGTATGCGCGAAACAGTGACCGCTGGTTCGGCGCAAAGCTTGAAAAATATCCCCGTGGCTGTGGCTGGTAAAACTGGAACCGCTCAATGGAGTGAGACTAAAAACAACCATGCCTGGTTCACCGCTTTTGCCCCCTACGACAATCCAAATTTCTGTATTACTGTTCTAGTAGAAGAGGGCGGGGAAGGGTCTTCAATCGCCGTACCGATCGCTAGAGAGGCTCTGCAATGGTGGTTTTCTGGGAAAAAATAGGAGTTTTCCACAGTCCTTGACATTATATTTAGGCTATGATATTATATTAACTATAAATTTCTCAAATGCCTAACGGAAGGTGTTTTTAAATTGTATTAAAAATTAACTACTTTATTATAGTATGAGCGACAATTATATCTCCACTGCGGGATTGAAAAAAGTTAAAGAAGAGCTAGAAAAACTCAAGGCGATTGATCGTCCTGAGGTTATTGATCGTATCGCCAAAGCACGTGAGTTGGGCGATCTTTCCGAGAATGCTGAGTATCATGATGCCCGCGAGAAACAAAGTTTCATCGAGGGTCGCATTATGGAATTGGAGAATGCGGTTAAGGATGCTGTGATCATCAAAGTCAAACAATCAGACGTTATCCAAATCGGATCAACCGTCCACGCCACTTGCGATAATGGCATGGAGGTCAAATATACTATTGTCGGACACAGTGAAGCGAGTCCGGCTGAGGGAAGAATTTCTCATCAGTCACCTTTAGGCATGGCCTTTTTGGGTAAAGGAATCGGTCACGAATTCGAATTAAAGATTCCGGCTGGCACTTTGAAATGTAAAATTAATCACATCGAATAAACAACCAATAGGAGGTTTGCTCATGGCAACGGACAATCAGGATGATTATCAGGATTATGAGTTGAGGTCAGGCGAGACATTTGAAGAATTTGTTCGGCGTTTGATAATTTTAGAGATTGCCAAAAAGAGCTTATTGGTCTTTCTCTGGCAGTTGCAACAAAAAATCGCTATACAGCAAAAAGCTGAGGCGGTTGTGGCGGCAGCGGAATTACTGAAGGGTTTTCGTAGTTATGCTCAACTGATTCCCACTGATGTCTTTGATGAACTGACGACCATGATGTTGGCTCTCGTTAAGGCGCTCTCGGCCACAGACGAAGTCGAACGGCGTCAGGCCATGCTCGTAGTAGAAATCTGGCATGACAGCAAGCCCAAAGTTGTTTTGGATTTGCCTCGGTTGCGGCAACTGGTATTTAATGTGACTTTGTAATTAAATCAAAAAACCGTCCGACTCTAGTTAAGACTAACTAGTAGCGGACGGTCTTTTTTATTTTTAGATATCGAGATTTTTAACATTCTTGGCGTGGGTCTGAATGAAACGGCGACGTGGCGCGACATCGGCACCCATTAAGACATCAAAGGCTTCGTCAGCACGTTCAACGTCTTCAACGGTGATGCGTTTCATTTTTCGTCGAGCGGGATCCATAGTAGTTTCCCAAAGTTGTTCGGGGTTCATTTCACCCAAACCTTTGTAGCGTTGGACATTAATTTTAATACCACCCAAATCTTCGACTTCACCAACTTCGGAAGCTTCATCGGGATTCTCATTGGCTGCTTCTTCCTCTTCAACTTCTTCTTTTACTTTTTTGCCTTCCGCTTTCTTACCGCGGTTAGCTAAGGCGACGGCGGTCATTTCGGCTTTGATTTTTTCTAATTCATTTTCATTGTAGGCATACCTAAAATCTTTGCCAATCTGGACGCGGAATAACGGCGGCATAGCGACATAAATATGACCCTCGGTAATTAGTTGGGGGAAATGACGATAGAATAGAGTTAAAAGCAGAACGCAGATATGTGAACCATCAACGTCGGCATCAGTCATAATGACGATTTTGTCGTAACGCAAGTCTTCAATGGTGAATTGTTCGCCAATATTGGTGCCCATGGCAATAATTAACGATTTAACTTCGTTATTGGCTAGCATTTTGTCTAAGCGAGCGCGTTCAACGTTTAGGATTTTACCACGCAAGGGGAGAATGGCTTGAAATTCACGATTACGGCCTTGTTTGGCAGAGCCACCAGCGGAGTCTCCCTCAACGATATAAATTTCGCTGATTTTTGGATCACGGGAGGAACAATCGGCTAATTTACCTGGTAACGCAAAACCGTCTAAAACACCTTTACGTAAGACTGATTCACGAGCAGTACGAGCCGCTAAACGGGCCTTGGCTGCTAGAATACACTTAGCCATGATGGCTTCAGCGTCCTTAGGATTTTCTTCAAGAAAAATATCAAAGGCTTCAGCCATAACCTTATCAACGGCGGACTTGGCTTCAACGTTACCTAATTTCGCTTTAGTTTGGCCCTCAAATTGCGGCTCTTTGATTTTAATGGAGATAACAGCGGCTAAGCCTTCACGAACGTCTTCGGCAGTCAAACTGGCGTCTTTTTCTTTCAAGTAATTATTTTTGCGAGCATAGCTATTAATCACGCGAGTTAAGGCAGTGCGAAAACCGGTGACGTGCATGCCACCTTCAGGATTGTAGATGTTATTGGCAAAAGCTAAAACTGTTTCATTGTATTCAGCCGTATATTGGACAGCGATTTCGACATTGACACCCTCGGCTTCTTTTTCGATATAGAAAATATTCGGATGCTGGGCGGTAGAGTGCGCGTTTAAATGACGGACATAAGATTTGATACCACCTTCGAAATAAAAGACGTAAGATAGATGATTGATTGGATCAGCATCGCGTTCATCACCGACCACTAGCTTAATGCCTTTAGTTAGGTAGGCCTGCTGACGGATGTGGTCTAAAACGGTTTTTAAGTTAAATTCTAAAACACTGAAAATACTCGGATCGGGCTGGAAGGTGATTTTAGTTCCCGTACCTTTGGCATCGCCGACGGCTTTGGCTGGTTTTTGTGGTTTGCCAGCATTGTATTCTTGCATCCATAATTTACCGTCGCGCTTGACTTCAGCTTTCAGGTAAGTAGAGAGAGCATTAACCACCGAAACACCGACACCGTGTAAACCGCCAGAAATTTTGTAGCCTTCGCCACCGAATTTACCGCCAGCATGAAGCACCGTTAAAACTGTTTCGAGAGTAGAAACGCCGGTAGTCTTATGTTTTTCAACTGGAATACCGCGACCGTTATCCTCGTCAGAAACCATGCCATCCTTAAGCAATTTAACTTTAATGGTATCACAATGACCGGCCATCGCTTCGTCGATGGAGTTGTCTAGAACCTCCCAAATCAAATGATGTAAGCCAGCTTCAGCGGTGTTGCCGATATACATACCAGGACGTTTTCTGACCGGGTCGAGGCCTTCCAAAACTTGAATTTGGTCTGCGCCATAAGCGGCACCTTTCTTTTTTTCTTCTTTTGCCATATTTAAATTAATTACGAATTACTAATTACGAATTAAAAATTTAATTATTTTGCTAAATTTAAACATATTATTATAATAATATCTGTCGGTCCGCCACGGCGGATTCCGACAGTAAGTGTTTAAATTAAGACTTTTCCACAACCTAATTTTAGCATATTTTTGCATTTTCAACAAGCTACTTGTTGCTTGCTTTTACTTCTTAAATATCGTAAGATTTAAGTGTTTTAATCGTACATTTATTCATACCGAATAGGAGGATAATATCTTATGAATACTAGTACTTTGGTGGTAGTCGAGAGTCCATTTGCCGGTGATGTTTCCACCAACATTAAATATGCACGTGCCTGTGTTATGGATTGTCTTAAGCGGGGTGAATTTCCCTTTGCTTCGCATCTGTTATATACACAAACTGGTGTTTTGCGTGATAATGTTCCCAGTGAACGTGAATTGGGGATTATTGCCGGTTTAGCCTGGGGAGAAAGAGCTGATAAAACCGTGGTCTATATTGATTTGGGAGTAACTCGGGGCATGGAGTTTGGCATTAATGCCGCGCGTCAAGTTAAGAGACCGATTGAATATCGTACCTTGAATGGTGACGTCTTGTATCGGATTATTGGTAAAGCAACACCGATTAGTTTTTGATTTTGTACCTCAACGCTTACTTTCGAGTAAGCGTTTTTATATTTGCATTTAAAATCTGAATTTGTTATAATATATTTAAATTTAGATAGGAGGAAAGATTAAATTTAACAGAATATTATGTCAAGAACCACTATTAAGGAGGTGGCTGAAGCAGCAGGACAAGTCGTAACCGTTAAGGGTTGGGTGCATACCCGCCGGGATCATGGAAAATTAATTTTCATTGATATTCGCGATCGTAGCGGCATTCTTCAAGTTGTATTTATTCCATCGAATAAAGAAGCACATGAATTAGCTCAAACTTTGCGTAGTGAATTCGTGGTAGCGATTACCGGCCAGATCAATGAACGCCCGGCCAATATGATTAATGACAAGATTCCGACCGGCAAAGTTGAGATGTTAGCGACTGGATTAGAGATTATTAATGAAGCCAAGACCACGCCATTTCAGATTGATCAGGATACGATGGAAGTGAGTGAAGAATTACGCATGAAATACCGCTATTTGGATTTGCGATCACTGCGCATGATGAACAATTTAGTGATGCGCTCCAAAGTTAATAAATTCTTTCGCGATTTTTTGGAGAAGCAGGACTTCTTAGAAATTGAAACACCGATTTTAACTAAAGGCACGCCGGAGGGCGCGCGCGAATTTTTGGTGCCATCCCGCATTTGGCCAGGAAAGTTTTATGTTTTGCCGCAATCACCTCAGCAATTCAAACAATTACTGATGGTAGCTGGTACGGAAAAATATTTCCAGATCGCTAGATGTTTCCGCGATGAAGATACTCGTGGCGATCGCCAAGCTGAATTCACTCAACTTGATATCGAGATGAGTTTTATCGAACAAGAAGATCTGTGGCAGATTATTGAAGGTATGACGATTGAATTAGTCGAAACTTTATATCCGCATAAAAAGTTAACTGCTAAGCCATTTCCGCGCTTGACGCATGCCGAGTGTATGGAGAAATACGGCACTGATAAGCCGGATTTAAGAGTTAACAAAGAAGATCCGGATGAGTTGGCATTTATGTGGCTGGTTGATGCTCCGATGTTTAAATATAGCGAGACAGAAAAGAAATTAGTTGCCGCGCATCATCCATTTACGATGCCGAATCTTGATGATATGAAGGAGTTTCCTGAAGAACCGCGCAAGTGGCGTTCCTATGGTTATGATTTAGTTTTGAATGGCTTTGAAATTGGTGGTGGTTCAATCAGAATTCATTTACGCGATATCCAACAAAAAGTATTCGAACTATTGGGTGTGGGCGAAGCAGAAATCAAGAATCGTTTTGGCCATATGCTCGAGGCTTTTGAATTTGGCGCGCCACCTCATGGCGGATTAGCTTTCGGCATTGACCGTGTGTTGGCGATTTTACAAAACGAACCGAATATTCGCGAGGTTATTGTTTTCCCCAAGACCGGTGATAGTCGTGATTTGATGATGGATGCACCTAACTATACTAGTTTAGCCGCTTTGCGTGAGGCTAATATCCGGTTGCCAGAAAAGCTAGAGGCCGAAGCTAAAGAAAAAGGTATTAACTTATACGGCGAGCAATCGCAGATTGCGGATTAAGATTGTTACGTAGCGGGTTACGTAACAAAATAATATTAATATTTTATGGTTTTTTCTCCAGAAACATCACAACCAAGTCAGACGCCGGAGTATGAATATGCTTTTAAGGATGCACAGACCGAATCTCCCGAGCAAATTATTCAGAACATCCAGGCCTTAAGGTTAAGGATTGCCGAGGCAGAGCAAAATATTATTAGCAATGAACAGGCCCTAACAGAGGCTACCGATGAACGTCGAAGGGGATTTTTGTTGGCGGAAATTGAGATCAACCGGAAATCGATAATTAAAGAGCAGGATTTTATTAAGGGTTATACTGACGGCGCAGCGCAACGAGCACAAAGTAATGATCCCGAAAAAGGTACTGATCAGATTGAAAGGGAATTCAAGAAAATTGAATTAAAAGTTGTTGATCCGGTAATGGATAAGGGGTTTTGTATTACTTACGACTGTCCCGATAGAAGCTTTTGCGCGCTATACAATATGGCCATTAAAAACGTTTTAGATAAAGAAAAAATGCGGCCATTTTTGCAAAGTGGCGATTGGTCTGAAGCGGGTTGGCATATGTGGGAAGTTTGGCAATTCACTGATCACGCTCAGATGGAAAGTTTTTTAGAGTTAATCCAAAAAGAAGCCGAAGATTTATTTGAGCAATATAAAAATCAGAGTTACTTTTGGGAACAATAATAATTTATGAAAAAAATATTTTTGTTAGTTTTGGTTGCTTTAGCTGTTACTTTAACTGGCTGCGCTTTACCGTGGCAAAAAACAACGCCGGTGGCTTGTACGATGGAAGCCAAGCTTTGTTCTGATGGTTCGTCGGTGGGTAGAACTGGCCCGAATTGTGAGTTTGCTGCTTGTCCGACGCCAAAGTTATGTACTGATGGTTCGGTTTGCCCGGTGACATCAACTTCGCAGCTTGCCAATCCTGCCGCAGTTAATTGTGAGGGCAAGGGTGGAACGTCACTAGTAAAATATCGCGGCGATGGCGGGCAGTATGCCATATGTTATTTTGAAGATAATCGCGCTTGCGAGGAATGGGCGATGTTTCGTGGCGATTGTCCTGTTGGTGGTATCAAAACAACCGGATTTAATACTGAAGCTCAAAGATATTGCGCTTGGTCTGGAGGTTCGACTTTTGCTGTAGCCAATGCCGTATGCAAATTTAAGGATGGATCGCAGTGTTTGGCTGAGGCATTTTATGTTGGTATCTGTCAAAAAGGCGCAATAACTGGCTCAGGTAAAAATAATTTTAGTGTAGGTGGTAATCTGACTATTAATAAGTCCGTTCATTATTTAACAGTTAGGAATTATAATTCACTGAGTGATTCCTGGGTTGAAAGTGGGCCCTTTGCCTTAAAATTAACAAGTGAAAGTAAATGCGAATCTGCCAGTGTTAAATTGACTAGTTGTTCTAATTTTAAAATACCCGATACTTATAGTGGTGTTACAATCGAGGGCTATATGAGCGGTCAAGAAATTATAGTATCGACATTAATTTTAGTTCAGTAATATTAATTTAATTTTTGCAATAGTATATGAAATTAACTTTGGAGGGTGTTAAAAAAAATGCGTACGTTGATAATTTTATCCAGCAAACAGAAAAATATTTAGTTGCGCTGGGTTATACTGATCATGGTCCGCGACATGTCGGTATTGTAGCTACTCGTTGTCAAATGTTGGCCCAACGCCTTAAGTTGAGCGCGCACGACGTGGAGTTGGCTGGTGTCGCTGGGTATTGTCATGACATGGGAAATTATTTGGGTCGCACGCAGCATCATTACTGGTCCGCCATGCTATTTTCTCAAATTTTTATTCCAGAAGCTGATCCGGCTGATGTTTCTCGTGTCTGTCAGGCAATTGTTAGTCATGATAAAGATGAAATCAAGATTGTTGATAAGTTGGCCGCTATACTGATTTTGGCTGATAAGTCTGATGTACATCGTGATCGCGTGGTACGTAAGGATTTGAAGGGCATCATGGGCGACATTCATGATCGAGTTAATTATGCCGCCACTAATAATAGTTTGAAAATAAATCCTCTACGCAAGCAAATCGTGCTGAAGGTTACAATTGATACTAAGGAAGCGAGTCCGATGGATTATTTTCAGATTTTTTCCGAACGTATGTCATTTTGCCAGGTAGCGGCGCAGTTTTTGGGCTATCGCTTTGTTTTGATTATTAATAATTTTAAGTTATCATAATTTTTTAGATTGAATTACTGTCTTATAGTAAAAGAAATAGCTCAATCTAAAAGGAGGGAAACAATATGGCAAAAAAAGTAACTAAAAAGGTTGTGACTCAAGCACCACCGGATAAAAACAAGTATAAAGGCAAGGGAGCGCTTGATGCTTTTTTAAATCTTTTATCGTTAATATCACTTGGTTGGACGTCCTGGGCGATTGGAGCGATTGCTTTTGAATTGATTTATCGCTATGTGGAAATGCAATCAAAAGTAGCCAATATTAATATCTATTCCGATCAAGGTATTAAGTATGCGATTGCTTCGCTTTTGGTTATTGGACCGGTGTATTTCTTGGCGGTTAATTTGTTACATCGCCGTTATAAGACTGATGAACTTAACCATAATAGCGGAATTTATCGCTGGCTGACTTATTTGATGCTCTTAGCCTCGGCTCTTAGTATCGTCGGATCGTTAATTGCTTTGATTGCTAGTTTCTTGAATGGTGATTATAGTTTGTCGATTGTGCTAGATATTTTAGTAATCATGGTGATCGCCTTATTTATTTTTGGTTATTATTTTTATGATTTGAAACGTAGTGATTATAAGAAGATTGACCGAGTGTCAGCCATTGTTGGTGGCGTTGTGGTGGTGGCGATGATTGTAGCGGTTATCTTCGGCTTTTTAAACGTTGAAACACCGGCAAAGACTCGCGCCAGGTTATTGGATTCACGGACTGAGAATGCCTTATCTAGTTTAGTGATGTCGGTTGCTAATGATTATTCTATAAATAAAAAAGTGCCCAATCAGATTAGTAATTTAGCGGAATGGGTCAGTCCGAGTAAGGATATTTCTGTTGTCGGTATAACGTATCGCCAAATTGATAATCAGAATTTTGAGTTGTGTGCTGATTTTAATTTAGCTGCCGCGACTAAATATAATGTAGCCACCGATATGCCTTGGGGTGGCCATCCGGCGGGTCATGCTTGCTACAACTTTGATGCGAATCAGGCTTTGAATAGATATTATGGCACCAAGATTGATAATGGGATGGCGTCACCAGTCGTGACTCCCGCTGCGCCCGTTAATGTAATAGCTACTACTACCGCCACCACGACTGCTACTACCACTAAAAATAAATAATAATATTAACTAACTTCCTGGATTCTCGGATATTCCCGCAATGGCTTGCTAGCCTTAATGCAAAAATTCCGAGAATGACGGATAATGATCTAGTCTAATAAACAATAATCCACAAATGTATGGCCTTACCAGCAAAAGTAAAAAAATATCTTGACGCGACTGGCGTAGATTATGAAGCTTTGGTGCACAAAACGGTTTATACCGCCTATGATGCTGCTCAAACATTAAAAAAGGAATTAAAAGAAATCGCCAAGACCATTTTGATCGAGGCTGACAAAACTCATGTCTTATTGGTGCTACCGGCAGATAAGAAGATCGATATGGAAAAACTCAAGAAAGCTTTGGGTGCTAAAAAGATTTCTATTCCTAGTGAAAAGGTGATGATCAAGGTCTTAAAAATTCAGC
Source organism: Candidatus Buchananbacteria bacterium (assembly GCA_903888345.1). Lineage (GTDB taxonomy): Bacteria > Patescibacteriota > Patescibacteriia > 2-01-FULL-39-33 > 2-01-FULL-39-33 > CAISTG01. The sequence continues at coordinate 59,574 of CAISTG010000036.1, forward strand.
CAGGCACTTTATCGTCATTTGGTAAATTACACAATTTAGAAGTTGTCGTTGATAAAGCAATGTTGAATGCTCAGAAAATGGTAGTTTCAACCGGTAGTTTTACTGATTCAGTTTTTATGAAGGTTAAAGATTTTATTCAATCACAAGAGGCCCACTTGGCAAATGTCGCCATGGCTGGTGGTTATAAGATCCCGAAGCAAATGAAGAAAACCATGAAGAAAGTTAAGAAACAAGTATCAGCAAAAAAGGATAAAATCACGAAAGTCAAAGTGCCTAAAGCGATCAAGAAACTAGTTAAGCCAGTTAAGAAGGCAATTAAGAAAGCCGTTACTAAGCCAGTAGCTAAGAAAAAAGTTGTTAAGAAAGTAGCAAAGAAGGCTACTAAGAAAGTGGTTAAGAAGGTAGCTAAAAAAGTTGCTAAGAAGAAAAAATAAATATTTATGGGCACTCTAAAAAAATATTGGTGGTTAGTAGCCATAATTTTGGTGTTCATTGTAATTGGATTAATTTGGAATATTAAGCTACCTAAGAATATTGAATATTGTGCCAGATATCAGACGCCGACTACTTGTGAGGTCATGGGTTGTGATTGGCCAGGCCCAACTTGTGCTTTACCTGGTCAAAATTGTGGCTTTGCTTATAATCCTGACTTAGATAAATGTTTGCCTAAAAAATAGAAAATTTTTGATGCTTAATTACGAATTAGAACAATTTAGTGGTCCGCTCGATTTATTACTTAATTTAATCGAAGCGGAAAAGTTGGATATTTCTCAGGTTTCATTAGCCAAGGTTACTGATCAGTATTTGGCATATCTTGATGCCTCAATTGATTTGCCGGCCACTGAATTGGCAGATTTTTTAGTAGTTGCTACTAAATTGCTGGTTATCAAATCTAAAACTTTGTTGCCGAAGATGGCGGACGAGGAAGAGGATAGTGCCGAGCAATTAGAAGCACAACTGAAGATGTATAAGGAATATTTGGAGGCGAGCAAGAAAATTGAGGCGATGATCGCCTTAAAACATTATGCTTTTACTCGCGAACGATTGCCGATTGACTTTCGACCGAAGTTTTCTCCACCGCCGAATTTACAACTATCCGATTTACAAAGCATGTTTGAAGAAGTTATTAAACGAATAGAATATGTGACGAGCTTGCCACAAAAGATCATGGAGCGGGCAGTCAGTTTAAAAGAAATGGTTAGCGGTATTAGGGAGGCCTTGCAACGCGCACAGAAAATGAATTTTCGCGAGGTGATTGCTCAAGCAAAATCTAAGGCTGAAGTCGTTGTCTGTTTTATGGCTTTACTGGAATTGATTAAGTCGGGCGAAGCGGCCGTCAATCAAAAAGGAATTTTTGATGAAATCGAAGTTGAAAAAGCAATTTAATAGCGTCATTAATGACAAAAAGAAGTATGGATGTAAAAAATAAATTAGAATCATTATTATTCATTTCACATAAACCGTTATCTCTTAATGAGCTTGTGAAATTGTTAACAGAAGAAAAGAGCGTGATTGAGGCGGCTTTAGCTGAACTGCAAAACGAATATCAGACTCGCGCTGGTGGAATTGAGATTTTACAAGTTGAAGATAAATTTCAAATGGCGGCGAGCGGTGATAATGCAGAATTGATCGCTAAGTTTTTAAATACGGAGATGGCTGGTGATTTGACTAAGCCGTCACTTGAAACTTTGACGATTATTGCTTATCGTGGGCCAATTTCTAAAGTTGAATTAGAGTTAATTCGCGGAATTAATTGCTCGATGATCTTGCGTAATTTATTGATGCGTGGTCTGATCGAATCTAAAGAAGATAAAGTTAGAGCGACCATTGTTTATCAGATCACTTTTGAATTTTTGAAATATTTAGGCCTAGCGACAGTTAATGAGTTGCCGGATTTTGAAAAGCTAAATCGCAGCAATAATTTAGAGAAGTTATTACAAGGCCTAGTTGGGGGTGACGCCGAGCAAGAAATCAAAAATGAGGTTACCGAAAGTTTTTCGGCACCGCTTACCATTTAATCATAATCTTAATTTATTGTGTTTGAAATCATTTTAAACCTGCTTTTAACCAGCATTTTCTTGCGGGCATCGGCTACGAGTTATCTCAATCCGATTTTACCGGCTAATACTTTGCCGTTGGCGCAACAAAAAATTGAAGCGCCGATACCAGAGCGTGATCCGGCGGCAACTAGCCTGGGCGTTAAAGTAACCGCCAAAAGCTTTATCGTTGTCGAGCCGGAAAGTGGAGCGGTCTTGTATGAAAAGAATTCACAAGAACCGCGTTCGATTGCTTCGATCACTAAATTAATGACTACTTTAGTTTTCTTGGAATATAATCCAGGCTGGGATCAACAAATTACCATGCAGGCCGATGATTTTTCCGCTGGGGCGACGCCGGTCCTGCAAATCGGGGACAAGATTACGGTCAGAGACTTATTTTATTCGATGTTGGTGGCATCTTCTAATGAAGCCGCCAAAGCTCTGGCGCGTTCAACTAGATTAAGTTCGGAAGATTTTGCTTTTCAAATGAATGTACGAGCGAAAGTCTTGGATATGAATAATTCGCAGTTTGTCGAGCCGACGGGACTTTCCATGGATAATCAAGCTTCCGCTGAGGATATTGTTAAATTAATTCAAGTCGCCTTTTCACATTCCGAAGTTCGCAAGGCTGGTTCTACCAAAAGCTATTCAGTTAAAGTTCTCAATAAAGATGCTAAGCGAGCCATGGAAAGTACCGACAAAATATTAAAGGAAGATTTTGGCACCAATAACGCTAGCTATAAGATTGAATTTGGCAAAACCGGCTTTATTAACGCTGCCGGCTATTGTTTTACTAGCCAGGTTAAGGATGATAAGAATCGCAAACTACTAATCGCTGTTTTGGGTAGCTCTTCTACTTATGATCGTTTTACTGACACCAAAAGCTTGGCTTATTGGGTTTTTAACAGCTATAAATGGTAGTATAATTGATTAAAATTTTCGCAGTACGAATTTTGAAATTTATGAAAAAAGTAATTATCGCTAATTGGAAAATGAATTTAGGTTTCCGTGATAGCATGAAGTTGGCAACGGAATTGGCGAAACAAGTACCGGAGATCGAATTGGGATCGAAGGAGGTTATTATTTGTCCTTCCGCCAGTTCATTGTTGCTCGTGGCGGAAATCCTAAAAGAGCATTTATTCGGCTTGGGCGTGCAGGATATTTTTTGGGAGGATCAAGGTGCCTTTACTGGCGGTGAATCACCGAAATTTATTTATGAGGCGGGTTGCCGTTATGCTATTATTGGACACTCAGAACGACGGCAGTATCTGGCCGAGACGGATGAAATGGTCCATCAAAAAACCAAGGCGGCTTTAGCGGCAGGCGTGACGCCGATTCTTTGTGTGGGTGAAACTTTCGAAGAACGTAGCCGGAATTTAACGGACAATGTTCTGATGAGTCAGGCGATTAAGGCTTTGTCGGGCATTGATTTATTGCCGAACGAGCAATTAGTGGTGGCTTATGAGCCGGTTTGGGTTATTGGCAGTGGTCGCTCTCTGGATCCGAGCGAAGCGCAACACGCGTTTAGGATTATTTATCAGGCACTGTTGGATCTTTTTCCCTTGCATGTCGTCAATAACAATATTCGCATTATTTATGGCGGTTCAGTTGATGGCGTTAATGCGAGCGAATTTGTTGGACTCGAGCATTTCGGCGGTTTCTTAATCGGCGGCGCCAGCCTAAGAGTTGAAGAATTTATCTCTATTATCAAACAAACCAAATAAACTTAAAATATGGGTCGACCAGAAACAGGAGGAAATTATTGGCATCAGCCAGCATTCGACGCTGAAAATCAGGAGACAGATAATATTTATCAGCGTTTGGAAGATAGTGAGGCGGAAAAGTTGATTAATGAAAGGCTGGGTCAAGAGAAACTACAGGAAACTGCTGATGTTTATCATTTATTAGAAAGAGAAGCGGGGTTATTACCGGAATCGTTTGAAAAAACCGAAACCATGGTGGCGGACTTAGCGCGATTATTGCTAGAATTAGAAAAAGATTTAGTTAGCTATGATACGATTATTAGTGATGATTCCAGTGGTCGTTTGCCGTCATTGCTCTTAAGGAAGTTGATTGATGGCAAAAGAAAGGCGGCTGGTTTACCGTTAGTTAAGACGTTTTTTATCGCTAGTGGGCGCCATGATTTTGAGTTACTCAAGGACAAGTTAGCGGAATTTATTAAGCAGCATCAGCAGGATAGCAGTAAGTTTTTGCTTGTAACTGAACATATCGGCAGTGGCAAGAGTATTGAAGCGGTAGTGAAATTATTTGAGGAATTAAATTTAGATTTTGATTTAGCCGCGATTTCGTTAGCTGACCGTCGCCAGATGTTAAAGGGTGCGGCTAAAAGTTATCCGAATCATTTACGATATGGGGGACTTAACGATAGTGGTTACTATTTTTATGGCCATCTCGGATCGGGTGTGGTAAAGGATACTTTTGCTCATAATTCTACTGTTAGTATTCATCCGCTCAAGATTATTAATCATCAAAAACCAGATGCTTTAGAGAGTCAAGAGTTAATTAATAAGGCTCGAAAAAATATCAATTTTTTAGCGGAGCAACTGCAGCCATTAGTGGAATCGAAATAATAATTAAAACTATGATTGTTCACATTAAAAAAATTATTGCTCTAGCGAATAAAGGTGGTTTTGCTGTCGGCGCCTTTAATACTTCGAATCTCGAAGTTACCTTAGGTATTATCCGTGGTGCAGTAAAAAGAAAATCGCCAATAATTATTCAGATTTCTGAATCAACTATTAAATACGCCGGACTTAAAAATATTATTGAATTAATTAATCAGTTAGCTTCGACCGATGGCAAAAGCATTCCGATCGCTGTTCATTTAGATCATGGCAAGGATTTCGAGTTGGTTAAGGATTGCGTGCGAGCGGGTATTTCTTCGGTTCACATGGATGCTTCTGATTTTCCTTATGAAATAAACATCGCCAAAACGAAAAAGGCGGTCGCGTTTGCTCATAAATTCGGAGCTTACTGCCAGGCAGAGCTGGGGGCAATGATAGGCAAGGAGGGGATGACGAAGATTGTGGTTCCCAAAAATGCTGATGACTACATGACTAATCCCGCCCAAGTTAAGGATTTTGTCCGACGAACTGGCGTTGATACTTTAGCGGTTTCGGTTGGAACATTGCACGGGCATTTCGAGGGCAAAGAAAAAATTGATTTACCGCGAGTAAGAAAAATTCAGCAACAAATACCTAACACTCCCTTGGTGTTGCATGGAGCCTCTGGATCGGTTGCCAGTGAAGTTAGGGCTTCGATTAAATCTGGTATTAGAATTATCAATATTGACACTGATCTGCGCATCGCCTTTACCAAAACTTTGCGCTCAACTATTAAGACTTTGCCGGCTAATTTTTATGACCCGCGTAAAGTCTTGGGGCCGTCGATTGATGCCGTCAGCTCAATGGTTGAAGAAAAAATTAATATTTTTGGCAGCGGTAAGTAGACTGTCGAAGGCATTGATTATTACGTTTAATCGTGCTATTATGGGAGTCTAATCGAAGCGTCAGCGTTGAGATCAAAAAGATCGTTTAATCCGGCGAGGCGGTTCATAATATTTAAATTTATGTTTTGGATTATATTAATTTCATTAATTTTGGTGGTCAGTTTGGCGGCTTTTTTGTATATTATTTTAAAACGTTTACCCGAACTTAAGGCACTGGATATTGACAGTATTCCGAAAGAAAAACAGGGCGAGGCAAAAATTAAAATTCTGGAAGCTAAATTTTTACGACAGCGACAAATGAATTCCGAAAGACTAAATAAAGTTTTAAATCCCGTTAGAAACAAAACAGTTTCTTGGCTCAATCAAGTTCAAGATCAAGTGAAGTTGATGGAAAAAAAGTATCAGCGAGAAATTCAGGTGGAAGAAGCCAGAACGAAGAGTATCAACGAACTATTTGCCGAAGCGCAAGCCTTTTTAGATAATCAAGATTATACTGCCGCCGAAAAAAATTTGATTGAAATTATCGCTCGAGACAAAAAGAATCTTAAGGCCTATGAAATGCTGGCCAGCTTGTATCGTCAGGCAAAAAATTACGAACAGGCCGAAGAAGTGATTAAATATTTAATTAAGCTGCGCTCGCTTAAATTCCGCAAAGATAAAAACATCGAAATTAAAAAGGAAAAAATCGAAGATGCGGAAGCGGAAATGCTGGAAACCGTTGACGTTGATAATGAGCTTGCTCGCTATTATGATGATTTAGCCAAGGTGTACGAATTAGCTAATAAAAAAGAACGGGCGCTCGACTCCTATTTACGGGCTAACGCCATCGAGCCGAATAATCCGAAATATCTAGATAAGGTGATTGAATTGGCTATTGTGGCTGGGGATAAGGGCTTAGCCAAGAAAACCTATCGCCAGTTAAAAGAAATTAACCCGGAAAATGCAAAATTGGTCGGGTTTAGAGAGGTACTTGAAAAAATGAAATAGTTGTGCTACAATATTGAGGTCTTTAGGTCAGATAGCGGCCGAAAACCAATGGTAACTGTGTTACTTTTGGCTTCAGCAACTATTGTTTGTATGCCGTTGTAGCTCAGTTGGTAGAGCACTTCCATGGTAAG
>CAISTG010000037.1 GCA_903888345.1 Candidatus Buchananbacteria bacterium
GATGGACCCATATTACCCAGCCGGGCAGGACAAGGTTGACGATATACCCTTAGACGATTCCGAACACTGCGACTTCTGCCAGGAACCGATTAAGGATGATGAAGAAGAGCGGTTTATTTCTGCCGGGGATGAGGGGTTGACGCTGTGTTCTTCTTGCGGCGAACATTACCTTGATTAATTTTATGGAATTAAACAAACAGCAACTAATAGCGATTTTAGACAGTATAAGCCATACTAAAATGGAAACTTTTAGCGAGGGTGGAAAATGGACGATTTTAACTTCCGACTTGCCCGATACAATTAAAGTAAGCGAAAAAGTTTCATTAAAAGATTTTAAGATTTGCGGTGAGGCTGGACAAATAAACAAAAACCAGCCAGAGAGGTAGTAAAACTACCTGCCTAAACCTGAAAAGGCACGCCGACAAACCTAGCGACCATCGCTTTATTAAAAATAATTAAATTATAACCAATATGGACAAACAACAAACGTTAGTAGTTGCCGACTGGCAACTGGAGCAGGTGTCGGTATGTTAAATTTTAAAACAAATTATAGAATAGAATTAGCCCCTACATTGTCCGGACACTGGTACCAAGTATTCGCCGGAGATAAAGATTTAGGCTACTTCCCTAGCGTTACCACTATTCTCAATGCTTACCCGCAAAGCCAACACTTAACCCGGTGGATCGCCGACCAAGGGTGGAATGAAAGCCAGAGGATAAAGAGCGAGGCAGGGGAGCGCGGCACTAATGTCCATCAGGCGATAGAACAGCTCTTAGCGGGGCAAAATTTGAATCGTTTATCGTCCTCTTTGGAGGAATGGTGGAAAATATCAACTTTTGTAGATTGGTATCATGATTTTAAACCCGAAGTCTTGGCTACCGAAATAGCCCTATTTAGCAAGAAATATAAGTTTGCCGGCCGGGTAGACTGCATCGCTAAAATTAACGGTAAGATTACTGTTATTGACTGGAAAACCTCAGGCAGTATTTACGACCACTACCCCCTTCAGTTCGCGAGCTACGCCCAGGCCGTAGAAGAAAATACTGACTTAAAAGTTGAACAGACTGCTGTAGTCCAAATGGGTACGAAAAGCAAAAAAGGATATAAATTTGAAGAGTATTCTGATTGGAAAAAACACCTAAAGGTATTTGCACACGTACAGAAAACTTGGAAATATGATTACTTTGATAGCCGTAAAAATCCTAAAGAACCCCCGGTCTTAATACTGCCGGCAGAATTAAAACTTTAATTTTATGCTCTACCTCATCGCCTATCTTTCCGGTTTCCTGTCCGCGCTGATTGTTATCTATTTATTTCTTAAACGAAAGAAGTATTTTTTATGACCGAAACTTCCGAAGCGCACTTATCGAGACTTTTAGCTGAAATTGGACTGCTAGTTAATGACAAATACCGCGCCGGGGCAGATGAGCACGGCGGCGACCTGACGGATATGCCTGTAGGCAAGTTAATCGATGAAGCTATACAGGAAAATATTGATTCTTTAGTGTATTTACTAACAGCTAAACAGAAACTCAATGAGTTTAAAACCTATACAACTAACGGACGAGGAGTGGATATACGAAGACTGGCTCCTGGAGCTATCATCCCATTATCAGAAACCTAAATATAACCCTTATGAAATATTCAATCCCAGCAAGCAGTTACTTACTACAGTCATTAAAGGACTACGAACTGAATGTTACAAACTCCTCCAGGAAAACGCCGAAGATCCCTTTGCCGCCCTCTGTAACCAGCCGAAACTCGAGCGGCTTAACCGAAGAATACGAGAGTACCAGTACCGACTTCGACCGATTCACAGCAGAGTTACTAACGAGATTACTCCGGATACGATACGAAGGGCAAAAGAATCGCCTATATCGGATCACCTTGTGGGCTGGAAATGTAGAAGACTCGGAAAGACCATCGTTGGAAAGTGTCCTTTTCATGATGAACGAACTGGATCTTTCGTCATCTACACCGCAAGTAATAGATGGACCTGCTTCGCAGGCTGCGGAAACGGAGACGTTATAGACCTAGTGATGA